>JAPLLI010000254.1 GCA_026387615.1 Nitrospirota bacterium | reverse complement strand
ATGTGAAGGTGACGGTCGAAGACGGAGTCCTCACGATTCAGGGTGAGCGCAAATATGAGAAGGAAGAGAAGGGCAAAAAGTACCATCGGGTGGAGCGTTCCTACGGTAGCTTTGTCCGAAGCTTTACCTTGCCAGATCTCGTGGATGAGGAGGGGGTGAAGGCAGAATTCAAGGATGGAGTGCTGAATCTCCAACTGCCCAAGTCCGTGAAGGCGAAACCGAAAGCCATCGAAGTGACGGTGGGCTGATCCGCAACTGTCTCATCCTGTTTGAACAGAGGCCCGCTCCGGCGGGCCTCTTCTTTTTCCCGGCACCTCCACCATTCCCACAACGGCTGCAAAGATCGGTGCATACCGAACACTCCAAGGATGCTCAAAACGTCCATCAGCAAGGCCGCAGCGAATACGCAACTGTGAACGCTGAACGATGAATGCTGCAATGAGAATTAGTCTCCTCGTTCATTGTTCATAGTTCATCGCTCACCGTTGCCTGGCTTGGCGGACTTTTTCAGCATCCTCTCGATCAGCCGACACTCTTGTGTAAGCAGGTTGCCAACGTTTATTATGGCGCCCGCGACAGCTAGCACTCTTACACCGGAGTAGTATTCATGAAGAAGACCAGGACTCAGTCATCCCCTGCGACCAGAATTGAACGAGATACCATGGGCGAGCTGGCCGTGCCGGCCACGGCCTATTATGGTGTGCAGACCGCCCGCGCCATCGAGAACTTCCCGATCAGTTCCTTGCGATTCCCCCGCGCCATGATCCGGGCGATGGGGATGATCAAACGGGCTGCCGCGACGGTCAATCAATCGCTGGGCCTGCTCGACAAGAAACCGGCGGATGCGATCAGACTGGCCGCGACCGAAGTGGTCGAGGGTAAACTTGACGCCGAGTTTCCCGTGGACATTTTTCAAACCGGCTCCGGCACCTCGACGAACATGAACAGCAACGAGGTGATCTCCAATCGGGCCACGGAATTGTTAGGCGGAATGCGCGGCAGCAAGCTGGTGCATCCCAACGACCACGTCAATCTGGGCCAGTCCAGCAACGATGTCATTCCCACAGCGATTCATATCGCCGCCGGGGAGATGCTGCAACAGCAGCTCATTCCCGCCCTCACCTGCTTACAGAAGGCGCTGGCCCGCAAAGCCAAGGAGTTCGACAAGATCGTCAAGATCGGCCGCACCCATTTGCAGGATGCGACGCCGGTGCGCTTGGGTCAGGAATTCGGCGGCTATGCCAGGCAGATCGAATTAGGCATTCAGCGGGTCCGGCGCGCACAAGAAGCCCTCAGCGAAGTCGCGCTCGGCGGCACCGCAGTCGGCACAGGGCTCAATTGCCATCCGAAGTTCGCCTCCAAGGTCATGGCCATCATTTCCAAGGAGACCGGCTGTACCTTCAAGGAAGCGAAGAACCACTTTGAGGCGCAGTCCGCTCAGGATTCCTTGGTCGAAGCGAGCGGGGAGTTGAAGACCATTGCCGTGAGCCTTATGAAGATCGCCAACGACATTCGCTGGCTCGGTTCAGGCCCACGCTGCGGACTCGGAGAGATCAATTTGCCGGAAACACAGCCTGGCTCCTCCATCATGCCGGGCAAAGTGAACCCGGTCATTGCCGAATCCGTCACGATGGTCTGCGCCCAGGTGATCGGGAACGATGTGACGGTCACAGTGGGAGGACAGGCGGCCAACTTCGAACTGATCGTCATGTTGCCGGTCATGGCCTACAATCTCTTGCAATCCATCGAGCTCCTCTCGACCGCGTCGACCAATTTCGCGGTCAAGTGTATCGACGGGATTAAAGCCAATGAGGAGCGGTGCAAGAGCTTGATCGAGGAAAGTCTGGCCATGTGCACAGCCTTGGCTCCGGAGATCGGATACGAGGCAGCCGCGAAACTGGCCAAGGATGCCTACAAGTCTGGCAAGACTGTGCGCCAGATGGCCAAGGAGCAAAAGGTTCTGCCAGAGAAGCGGCTCACCCAATTGCTCGACCCCTGGCGCATGACGATGCCAGGCGGGCCGGTTGGCAGTGCAGGCGGATAACACGAGCTTTGACAGCTCAAAAGTTCCTATGCTAACGTCCGCGAAACTGTTGAGGTTCTCCTCACTTC
>JAPLLI010000175.1 GCA_026387615.1 Nitrospirota bacterium | reverse complement strand
GGTGGCCAGCTCCACCCCGGGGGCGGCCGCCAGGGCCCAGTCCACCCGGGAGACGCAGGCGGCGCAGTGCAAGCCCCCCACGGAGAAGGTGATTTCTTCATAATACGAGGCGGAAATGGTCTTGATCTCCTTGGGTGCAGGTCAGCAATAGATGGACCTAAAGATACTTATCTATATAGATACGCCGCGGGCGAAAGGCAAGGGACGCGGCCGGAGGGATGGTCACGCCTTGCTACCCGGCGCCGTTCCAGTCAGCCGGCGATCGGGGGATTAAGACTATATTGTAGTCAAAGGGTGGCACAGGCTTTCCAGCCTGTGGCGGTGCAGGCTAAACGTCCATGAACCCCAAATGTTTCACCCTCGAGGATGAAAATCCCCCCTGCCCCCCTTTTTCAAAGGGGGGTTTTAAAGTCCCCCTTTAGTAAAGGGGGATTTAGGGGGATTTGGGTTTTCACGGTAAAGCCTTTGGTTACAGAAAATAACCTTTTAAGCGCAACTCAGTATAAGACCGAAATCCCGCATTATGTCTGAGTCGCCAGCCCTCTCCCACCTTGCTAGCCGCGGCGGGAATTGATACTATACGCTCATGGGCAAGATGTTGAAACCGCGTTGGGGACGAAAGTTCGGGTACGTCTTCTGGGGCCTGGCGGGCTTGGCTCTCCTCGCCGTTCTGGTATGGCAGGGGGTGAAGCTGGCCCGGGCGGACAAGCGGATTGTGGCGATTACGGCTGCGATGTGCGAAGGGACCGGCCTGAATATTTTCGAAAAAGAGTTTCCGGACCGGATTTATGACGTGGGTATTGCCGAACAACATGCCGTGACCTTTGCGGCTGGTCTGGCGACGCAGGGCCTCCGTCCGGTGGTGGCACTGTATTCCACGTTTTTGCAGCGCGCCTATGACCAGGTGGTGCACGATGTCGCGACGCAGAATTTACCGGTAACCTTCTGTATCGACCGTGGCGGGCTGGTGGCGGAAGACGGGACGACGCACCATGGGGCCTTCGATTATGCGTTCCTGCGCCATATGCCAAACATGGTCGTCATGGCGCCGAAGGATGAAAATGAGTTGCAGCATATGCTCAAGACCTGCATCCAGCATGAAGGGCCTGCCTCAGTGCGGTATCCGCGCGGACTGAGCCTCGGTGTCACGATGGATCAGGAGCCGAAGGCCTTGCCGATGGGGAAGGCCGAGCTGCTGCAGGAAGGTACGGAGGTCGCGATCATCGCGATCGGCGTGCCGGTCTGGCATGCGGTGACGGCGGCGAAGCGGCTTGAGCAGGAAGGTATTTCCACCGCCGTTGTGAATGCGCGCTTCGTGAAGCCGCTGGACCAGGATTTGATCGTCGAGGTGGCGAAGAGGGTTCGCTATGTGGTGACGGTGGAAGAGGGCTGCAAGATGGGCGGGTTCGGGTCCGCGGTTCTTGAGGCCTTGTCAGACGGCGGCGTCACGGATGTGAGGACGAAGGTATTGGGGTTGCCTTATTGGTACATTGAGCAAGGGCCGCAGGATTTCCTGCGCGAACGGTACGGGCTGACGGCGGAAGGCATTTATCAGAGCGTGAAGGAATTGATCGGTCAGGCGCCGGCTCCCTCGCGAGAGCAGCGCACGCTCGCGTCCTTGGCCGATCGGCTGCCACATGGAGACGAGCAGGGCAGCTAGTGCAAGGCAAAATGAATAAGTAAAAAGGTCAAAGTACCGGACGAACACCAGTCATGCATATTACCAGGCGAAAAACTCGGCAGATTCAAGTTGGCAAGCTGAAGATCGGCGGAGACGCGCCCATATCGGTGCAGTCGATGTGTTCGACCGATACGCGCGATGTTGCGGCCACGGTTGAGCAAATTCGCCAGCTGGAGGCAGCCGGGTGCGAAGTCATCCGTGTGGCCGTGCCTGACGACGCAGCGGCGGCGGTGCTGCCCCAGATCAAAGCGGCGATGACGGTGCCCTTGATCGCGGATATTCATTTCGACCATCGCCTGGCGGTGAAGGCTGCGGAGGTTGTCGATTGCGTCCGGATCAATCCCGGCAACATCGGAGCTTGGTGGAAAGTTGAAGAAGTCATTAAGGCGGTCAACGAGCGAGGCATTCCCCTCCGTATTGGCGTCAATGGAGGCTCGCTCGAACGTCCGCTGCTGGATAAGTATGGCTGGCCGTCGCCGGAAGCTTTGGCCGAGTCGGCGCTCAACGCCGTCCACGCGTTAGAGGACGTGGGCTTCACGAACATGAAGGTCTCGCTGAAGGCCTCCGATGTGCACCATGCAATCGATGCTTATTGGTTATTCGCGCACCAGTCCGATTATCCCTTGCACATTGGGATTACAGAGGCTGGCACCGCGATGACGGGGGCCGTCAAATCAACTATGGGGCTCGGCTACTTGTTGTCGCAGGGCATCGGCGACACCTTACGCGTGTCTTTGGCCGCTGATCCGGTCGAGGAAGTAAAGGTGGGGTTCGAGATCTTGAAGTCGCTTGAACTGCGCCATCGCGGGATCAATGTGATTGCCTGTCCGACTTGTGGTCGTGTCGAGATCGATGTGGTGAAACTGGCCAACGAATTGGAAAAGAAACTGGGTCATATTAAGACCCCGCTCAATGTGTCGGTCCTCGGCTGTGTCGTGAACGGGATCGGCGAGGGCAAGGAAGCGGATATCGGGATCGCCGGCGGTGAAGGCAAGGGTATCCTCTTCAAGAAGGGCAAGCTCGTCCGCAAGGTGCCCATCGAGGAATTGATGGACACGCTGATTCAAGAGGTCGAGCAGATGGCCAAGGAAAAGGAAGCGGAAGGAAATGGGGTGTCCGTGGCCTCTTCACGCGAAGGGTGGGAGCCCCTGAATCCGCAGTCGGATGAGCCGTCGACGCTCGGGAAAGAAATCCCCGTGCTGCCCAACCGCTGATCACCTCCCCGTTGCGGTCTGTCCGGCATCCCTGTAAATGGTAAGTTGAGATACGGGAACAAGGCCCGCTATAATGCGCGCGGGGCGCCGTACCCAAGTGGTTAAGGGAGCAGTCTGCAAAACTGCGATGCAGCGGTTCGACCCCGCTCGGCGCCTCCAATCAGAGCTTGTTCGACCCGGAGCCTTTTCGGGTATTCATGGCGACGGAATAAGCCCATTCAGTGTTCTCGTGTTCTGGTCTGCGCCTTGGTCGTGTGATTCTGCCGGTGAGATATGGTGGATGATTCGTTGAGTATCGATGGCCGGTCAACGCCGGTTGACGAGTGGGGCTGCCAGGAGATGCAGGGCAGCCTCGTGGGGAGAAGACCATTCACGGCGGTAGTGAGAGCGTTACCCCTCGAAATGTTGTCGATCTGTAAGCCTAGCGGTTGGGTGCAGTCGCTCATCATGCGGATAGAGGGCAAGTAGGAGGAGAGAGGAATGGCCGTTCCGATTTCCCAAATGTTTACGGTGACCAAGTATGTGCTCACCCAAAAGCTGAACCGGGTGAAGCGGTATCCGCTCGTGTTGATGCTGGAGCCGTTGTTTCGTTGCAATTTGGCTTGTGCCGGCTGCGGGAAGATTCAGTATCCGGACCATGTACTAGACAAGCGGCTCACGCCGGAACAGTGCCTGGCGGCGGCGGAGGAATGCGGAGCCCCGATCGTTAGCATTCCTGGCGGCGAACCCATGATCCACCCCGAGATGGCCGAGATTGTCAGCGGATTGGTCGCGCAGCAGCGGTACGTCTACCTCTGTACCAATGCAATTTTGATGGAGCGAAAACTTGACGAGTACCAGCCGTCGAAATATCTGACGTTTAGCGTCCACATGGACGGTTTGCGTGAAGAGCATGATTTAGCGGTCTGCCGGGATGGTGTCTACGATGTCGCTGTGAAGGCCATCAAGGCGGCGCTGAAGCGGGGCCATCGGGTCACGACCAATACGACGCTGTTTGATGATGCGAATCCGGAGCGGGTGCGGAAATTTTTCGATGCGATGATGGAGCTCGGCGTCGAAGGCATGATGATTTCGCCTGGGTACAGTTATCAGAAGGCGCCGGACCAACAGCATTTCTTGAAGCGAGAGCGGACGAGGGAATTGTTTTCCCGTATTTTGGGCAGTCCGAAGAAGGGGTGGACGTTCAATCAGTCCCCGTTGTTTTTGGATTTCTTGATGGGCCGGCGGGAGTATGAATGCACGCCCTGGGGCAACCCGACCTATAACGTTTTCGGCTGGCAGAAGCCCTGCTATTTGCTCCAGGAGGGTTACGCCAAGACCTTCCGTGAACTGATGGAGAGCACGGAGTGGGATCACTACGGAACAGGGCGGAATGAGAAATGCGCCGATTGCATGGTGCATTGCGGGTATGAAGCCTCTGCCGTCGAGGATACGTTTGGCACATTGTCCGGGTTTGGGCGGACCGTTAAGTTGACGATGCTTCCGACTTCGCGATGACCGCGAGCGTGAAGCGTCGCTCGTCTCTCGTCGTTCGCAGCCTGGATCATTGTTGTTTGCGAGATACGCTTCACGTTTCACGGAAGACCTTCTTGTATGACTGATACGAAAAACCATGGCGTCGATAATGCGGCTGGCTCGCTCGAAGGCCGCGTATTTCGACCGGCCTCGTTCGCGGAATTGGCTGAAGCGGTAGAGCTGGCGCTCGACTATCGTGGTGACGTGACGGTTTCGCTGAAGTCCGGGGAGTCTTTTGTGGGGTATCTCTTCAATCGGAACATCAACGGTTCAGAGTCCTATCTGGAGTTGCTTCCCTCCAATAGCCCTGACGCACGACTCGTGCGCTATGACCAAATCGCAGCGATCGCGTTCACCGGTGAAGACACAGCGACCGGGAAATCCTGGGAGACGTGGATTGCCAAGAAAGAGTCCGAGCGGCGGTCTGAAGTCGAACGTGTGGCAGCGGATGCAAAGGCCCGTGGAATTCTGTAATTTTCTGCCAGTTGGCCGTATCTTTTCTTCTCCGTTTTCCGTATATAGACGCATCACGAATGGCCCTTTCCTGGCTCGCGGAAACGGGTTTTTCTTCTGGCTCTGTCGGGTGGCCAATTCGTTGACAAAGGGTAGGGGCTATGTTAAAAGGGTCGGCCTCAAAATGGGCCTGGATCATTGATGATAAGGCGTTCTGTCGTGTGAGGCAGGTCAAGAGTTCGGCGACAGAAAGAGGCGTTAGTTCAGGCACGTGAGGCGTAGACAGATCGCACAGAGTGAGTCGCGGTGGCGGGAGTGGATCCTGGCCATAGTCATGGTGGGCAGTCTTCCTTCGGTGGTTTCTGCGACACACGAAGCCGACCATCGGTTTACGGTGGAAGGGTTTGTGTGCGGAGCAGAGAGGAAGGGGAGTCCGGACGTAGACGTCCTCGTGAAGGACACGAGAATTTCCTACGGGCAGATCGTTAAGACTGACGCAGACGGATATTATAAGGCGACGTTTCATCTCCATAATGATAATCTTGGCGATCCGTTGCTGGTTGAAGCCAGGGGTGAACAGCAGCAGCTGAAAATTTCGTTTGATGCAAAGGACCTGGAGGCGGAGCGGAAGATCCAGGTCAATTTTGGGGCTGGCTGCATGCGTGACAGGGATCGCGCTCCTCAGTGGGTCTATCTGGGGCTGGGGACTGTCGTGGCAGCGGTCGGTGGGTTTGCCGGATTTAAAGTGATTCGCTCATGGCGAAAGCGGGAACAGAAACGATGACAGTCTCAGGGGAAGCGAAGGAAGTAGCGCGGGTGGTTCAGGAGGCTGGTGTGCGGCCTCGGAGGGCCGGTCAATTGAAGTGGCGGGGGAATGCGCGTGGCGTCACAGGATTTGTTCGGATTAGCGCTTTTGCAGGGGTGATTATCCCCCTGGTGAAAGCGTTTTTTTTCGTCTTGGTTTGAAAGTGAAACGTAATCGATAGGGTCTGGAAAAAAGGAGTAAGAGTTATGAAGCAGATGAAGTCTACGCAGTTGGCGGTTGTGCTGGGGATGGGGTTGTTCATGGCGGCCTGCGGCGGGGGAGAGAGTGAAGGGCCGGTCGTTCCGCCGCCTCCAGCCCCTGCTGAATATGCCGAGAACCACATGCCTGCTGGCTGGTGGACTGATGCGGCTAAGCTGGAAGAAGGCCGGAAGCTCTTCATCGGAGAGACGAACCCCGATGTGAATTGTGCCAGCTGTCACGGCAAGGACGGCAAGCCGGTTAAGGCGGGCGCCCGCGATTTCCGGAAGGGCGACCGGATGACTCTCTATTCCGATTCCGTGTGGTTCTGGCGGATTTCCGAAGGGGTCCCCAATACGAAGATGAAGGCCTGGAAGAGCAAGTTGTCCGACGAAGATCGCTGGAAGCTCGTGTTGTTTGAGCGGAACTTCGGGTTGGCTGGCAAGGCTTGGGATACCGAGAAGAAGTCCTGGGTTGATGCGGCGAGCGTGTCGGCGGCCCCTGCAGCTCCGGCCGCGGCTCCCGCAGAGGCGCCAGCTGCAGCACCGGCCGCAGCGCCCGCTGCTCCGGCACCGGCAGGCAAGTAGGCTGATATCAATCACGTGAGGAGGGGCGGCGAAACATCATGAAAACGTGGCAGCGCAGTCTCGTGGCGGCATGTGCGCTTCTGGCGTTGTTCGGAGGCGTGGCATATGCCCAGGCTCCTGGCGCGTCTCCCGTGGAGTTTCCTTATATGGGGAACCGGACCGCGGTATGGGTCGTCGCCCAGCTTCACATTCTGTTTGCCGGGTTCATTCTCGGCGCTCCGATCTTTGTCGTGATCTCAGAATGGCTGGGGTATCGAAAGCAGGATCCTCGGTACGATCGCTTGGCGAAAGAGGTCACGAAGGTGACGGTCATTCTCTACAGTATGACCGCTCTGACAGGGGGCCTCTTTATTTTCGTCTTGCTGGCGACCTATCCGCAGTTCACGACATGGCTCATTAATCATTTCTATCTGTTGTTCGCAGTGATTTATCCGCTGCTGTTCATCAGTGAGACGATTTTGCTGTACCTGTATTTCTACACCTGGGATTCCTGGAAGGGTGAGAAGAAAGCCCGCCATATTGCCCTGGGTGTGCTGTTGAACTTGATCGGCACGATCACCCTGTTCGTGATCGACGGGCCGACATCGTTCATGAATACTCCGGTGAAAGCCGAGGGTATTTCGCCGCAAGAGTTCCTTGCCACCGCGTCCCTGTGGGACAAGATCTTCAATTACAGTTGGATGCCGCTCAATCTCCACCGCCTCGTCGGCAACGTGACGTTCGGTGGGTTCGTGGCGGGCTTGATCGCCGCCTACATGTTTATGGGGGCGAAGAAGGACGAAGAGCGAGCCTATTACGATTGGATGGGTTTTGTCGGGAATTTGATCGGCGTGGGCGCATTGCTGTTCCTCCCGTTCATGGGCTATCTGCTGGCCTACGAGCTCTGCGACTATGATGCCTCGATCTGTCCCTACATGATGGCGGACCAGCTCTCGATGTTCTTCGAAATGCAGGGCGCGATGATCGGGCTCATCTTCCTGGCCAGTAACTATTATATCTGGCTCAGCATGAAGCGTATCGAAGGAGTCGAGAAGGTTCGGATGACGATCCTGGCTCCCGTCGTGATGGTGCTCCTCCCACTGGTGATGACCAAGGTGCTGACAGACTATCCGGTCCCGGACCCGACGTCGCTGGCCTTCTTGTTGCCTATTTGTCAATTACGTGATTTATAAACGGGCGATCAGTCAGGGGACGATTGTCTGGGGTAAAATCGATTTCATCTCCCAGTTCGTCCTGATCTTTCTAGCCTTCAGCGCAATTTGGACGATGGGCTTGATGGGCGCCGTCCGTTCGCTGCTGCGGAAGTACTATCACACGTACAACTTGTTGCCAGATTTCACCGCGGAGTCTTTTACGCCAACATTGTCGTACTCCGCCTGGTGGATTACCGGGATTACTGTCGTCTTTTACGCCGTTGTCAGTTTCGCCATTCTCGTGACCCTTCGGCCTTCCGATTCGAAGGGGCATGCGTAAGAGGGTAGTCCTGTTCCTGCCGGGGCCAAGTAACCGGGTGCGGAACGCCTACTGAAGGAAAGAGGATCTGTATGGGGAATGTGATTAAGAAGCTGGTGATCGGCCTGGTGGTGGGAGGCGCACTCGTAGGCTTTACGAGGGCGTTCGAATTCCCCGTCATCTTCCAGATGATGTTCTTTGCCTATGCGATGCTGGGGGCCGTTGTCTTCATGATCCTGGATGCGCCGGCGGTCAAGCCGATGAGCGGGATCAAGTCTGTGGCGGTCCTAGTGGCGTTCTATATCGTGCTCTGCACGGTCTATATTTCCGGCGCTTCGATGTGGCCGCAATATGATCCGGAGGATGAAAAGGGCAAGATTGAGAAAATTTTGAAGCCCAAGCGGGCCGCGACCGAGCAGGGTAAGGCCGATGAATTGATCGCGCGGGCCAAAGCGTTGGATGAGCAAGTGAAGGTCTTGTCGGCGCGACTCAAGGATTTGGGTGGCGACCAGGCGACGAAGGATCAGGCGGCAGGGGGACCAGGCGCGCCTCCGGCCACGACCGCCGCAGCAGCCGGAGATTTCATGAAGTTGGGCGAAGAGCAGTGGCAGCTGCAAGAGTGCTATAACTGCCACAAGCTGAAGGGTGAGGGCGGGAAAAAGCGTGGTCCTGAGTTGGACAACATCGCCAGCTATCTTTCAGTCGACGAGATCAAGCAGAAGATTCTCGACCCCAAGAGCTTTATGGCCGAGGGCTTCGAGAAGGAGTACGAGAAGGGCAAGATGCCGGATAAGTACAAGGACCTCATGGAGGAGAAGGACGTCGTGGCGCTCGCCTCCTGGTTGGGGACATTTAAGAATACATCGGTGGCCACGCCAAAGCCGATTAAGAAGAAGTAGCATGCAGCCTAAACTGAAATCAAAAGTCCGCGGCGCGGATCAAGAAATCGGAGAAGTGACCAAGGTCATCGTCGACCCGCTGTCTCACGAGATCAGCGACCTTGT
>JAPLLI010000203.1 GCA_026387615.1 Nitrospirota bacterium | reverse complement strand
CCACCCAGCGACGGTGGCGAAAGTCGAACGCCTGCTCAATCGCAGGCCGAGAAAATCACTCGGATTTAAAACGCCCAACGAGGTCTTTCACGCGCTGGCTAGACGCGGCTGAGCGGTATGCACTGGAAAGTTGAATCTGCGATTACTTTCCTAATTGGCAAGGCGCAGTTATGGGCTGCTGCCGGTTTCAAAGACACCGAGTTAGGTGTATGAATGAAACCGGAGGTAGCCCAATTCCGAGAAGTTACGGGAAGAGATTTTGGTGAGTTTTGTGGACGCCGATAAGCGGGTGTTCTGCGATCCTTCCCCAGCTGACTCAAACCCACTTCTGGCCAAGCTTAGCGCGAAACCCAACCTTTGGCTGGAGTTGACTGGAATGAGGTAGAGTTGAGCATGAAACAAACAAAATCTAATGAACGGCAGCTTTCCGGCGCGGAGATTGCCTTAGTGACTGTCGCAAAGTGGCCGGATGCCGACGGTCGCAAATGGCCATTTACCGTCTAATTTAGGGACACCGGGACGGCTAGTTTTGGGAGGCAGGTTTTGTGGACGAATGACTTCGATGCTTCTCTTGTCAGCGATCACCTCAATCAACGAGTCCAGGCATCTTTCTGTAGAGCCAACCTCAATATGGGCGTTTCTTTCGGAGTCTTCAGAGGCTGCTCAAAATTTCCGCCAGCAAGGCCGCAGCTTCAGGTTGACCCTCGTTTCACGTTTCACGTTTTACGTCTCACGTTTCACGAGCCCTGGAATGAAGTTGGGCGCCTGTTACAGCAGCCGACTACGGTAGTCCGAGCGTGCGCATGAAGTTTTCGACCGTCGTAGTGTATTCGCTAGGTAGACCCAGCTCTTTATTCAGTTCCCCGTGCTTCATATCCACCGGCAGCACGGTGATCTTCCCACCTAGTTCGGTTGCCTTGGCCGCAAACGTTTGTGTTGGCGGGCAGGCATCGGTGCGTTTGGTCGAGCAGACCAGAAGCATCGGCGCAGGGGCCACGGTCAGCCGACGGTAGGGCGACGCGTCAGTCCAGAACGCAGGGTCTTTTCCAAACACACGATCATAAAAACTGTGGTGCTTCCGTTGCATGATTTCGACGAGGTCGTAGGCGGCGCTGTCGAGCACGATGGTGCCGAGCCAGGCTGTCCCGCCTTTGCTGGTCACGATGCGTGGGTCGGCAGCCAGCAGGGAAACCAGATGGGCTCCGGCGGAATCTCCCAACAGCAGCACTCTAGTTGGATCGCCTCCCCAGGAGGGAGCCTTGGTCTGCACGAAGGCCAGGGCTCGGGCGATGTCGTCTGCCTGGTCGAGCGGGTTGGGTTGTCGAGACATGCGGTAGTTCGACGATACGAGGATGTAGCCCTTGGGCAGCCAGTGCGCGACCTTGTTCGAGACGAAGGCTGAGGCCCCCTTGTCGCCAATCATCCAGGCGCCGCCGTGCACCATGAACATGATCGGCGCCGATTTGGCTTGGGCGGGTATGTAGACATCCAGCCGTTGCTGAGGATCGGTGCCATAGGCGAGGTCGCGCTCAAACCGCGCGCCCGCTGGCAGGGGCACAGTGGACGAGGATGACTCGTCCACTTCCATTTCTAGGGCGCTGTCTGATTGTGTGTCTGCATGCCGCTCCTTGATCCGGTCGCGCAGCGGGCCGCCGAATGCCGGGGTGAAACATTCCAGCAAACCCACAAGCAATAACACCGAAAGCAGAGAATGCTTCATCATCATCTCCCTGTTCATTCACCGACGCGCATCATGCCCTGTTCGCATCCTGGCATCAAGATATGCAGGTGCATGCAGTTGCGACGTATCCTTAGTGGGGATAGAGTAGTGCTCATCATTCACCAGGAGGTTCATGGGTCGCAACAAAAGGAGGCATCATGAAAACACTCTGTTTAGCGGTGCTGATTGGAATGTTGTTTGGCTGTGCGACGACCCCTTCCGGACATTGGGAGCAGGCCGGGCGAACGGAGCTGGAAACCCAGGACGATCTTGCCCATTGCGAGAAAGTGGCCTATTTGGATTCTCAACGCAACAAAACCGACGAGCCCTTCAAGGGAGCGATCATTGAAAAGAATTGCATGCAACGGCTGGGCTACACCTACATCAATAATCCGAAGTAGGTCGGATTTTTAGCTGTCCCTCATGTATTCGACCGTGGTTGCTCAAACAGATGGTCAACAAAGCCGTAGGCAATGAAAGATGCGAAACACTCTGAAAGCTTTTAAAGGTCGTGCGCTTGCTCGCCCGGATGTGCGTCGAGAGTATGAAGGGCTCAAGGAAGAATTTGAGATTCTCGACGAGATATTGAAGGCGCGGGCCGAAGCAGGATTTACTCAGGCTGAGATTTAAAGGGGCCCCGATCTCTTTGTTTTCATTCGCACGTAACTTTGTTAAGGAGAGGCGGCGGTTGCGTTTTTATTTCGTGAGTTGGTGCAGAATATTGCCCATGACCCAGGAGCTTGCGGTATGGCAAGCAAGCCTCATACTAATACATTCCCCTCGACAGCTTTTAACGGCCCATTCAACCCGTTGAAACATTGTCCGTATTTTGACGAAGTACTACAATCTACTATTTTTAGTTAAATTAGTATTTGTTGACATTTGCACGTACTAACCTATAAAACTTTAGTACATTTTAGTATTTGGTAAATATGGCACTAGTCGTACCGCCCTCAAACTTCGCCGAGACTGTCAAGAGCCCAGAGCGGCTGCAAAAGCTTTTTGAGCTGGGAGCTACGCCACAGTTCCAACAAACGATCCAGCGAGCTAATGAGCGCTACACCGATTGGCATCGCTTTAGGTATGTCCCGATCCCGACGGGATTAACTCATGCGGAGGTATGGGCGTTATTAAAACTTGGGAGACGAGCAAACTTCAAACAGGCTCCGTTCACAGACAAGCAAGGCGCGCCGTTTTGGTATTGGATACCAGACGCTCTTCAGCGGCACCTTCATGACATCGATGTCTGGGCCGGAGGCAACATTGTGTCAGAGCATCCGGGCCCATTGCCGGGAAAAGAGCAGTACATCATTCGATCGCTCATGGATGAAGCGATTGCGTCCAGTCAGCTAGAGGGCGCCGCAACCACAACCAAGAAAGCCAAGGAGCTCCTACAAACCGGACGAAAACCAAAAGACCGAAGCGAGCAGATGATCCTGAACAATTGGGAAACCATGCAGTTCATCAGAGAGAATAGGAAGGCCAGTCTCTCAAAAGAGCTCGTGATCGAAATTCATCAAAGAATTACTGCGGACACGCTAGACCACCAGGAAGATTCGGGTCGTCTCAGAACTAACAATGAAATAGTGGTCGAATACAAAGGGGAAACCGTCCACACCCCCCCTGACTTCAAAGATTTACCAGAAAGGCTACAGGCATTCTGCGAATTTGCCAATGAAGATAGCCAGAGCAAATGGGTTCATCCTGTCATAAAAGCGGTGGTGCTCCATTTCTGGTTAGCGTATGACCACCCGTTTAGTGACGGAAATGGAAGAACCGCAAGAGCATTGATGTATTGGTATCTCCTGTCTCGCGACTACCTGCTTTTTGAATATGTAGCAATATCACGATACATACAACGATCGCCGGGGCAGTACGTTCATGCGTATATACATACGGAAACTGACGAAAACGATCTAACGTATTTTCTCTTCTATAACCTAAGAGTGGCAAAACTAGCCTGCGAAGAGATACTAAGTTATATCCGAAGAAAGCAGAAAGAGCTGGCTGGGTTGAGTTATGCCCTGAAGAAATACCCGGGCTTAAACCTGCGTCAGAGAAGCCTTCTGTCCCATGCGATTCAGCATCCTCAGGAGATTTATACGTTTGATACCCACCGAACTACTCATGGGGTTGTTTATCAGACTTCTCGCAATGACTTGCTTGGGCTAGCAGCGAAAGGCTTTCTTAAGAAAGAAAAGCGAGGGAAAGAATTTGTCTTTATTCAGGCTGACAAAATGATGGACAGACTGCGAAGCGCCGCAAGTGCATAGCCATGGTTAATCAGTTAGCTTTTCTTTAGCGTACGTGTAGGCGCAAGCCTTCTCAAGATGGTCGTTTTCAGAGATTCCAGCGGTTGTTCAAACAGGTGGTCAACGAGGCCGCAGGCGAGAAAACACCGGAGGCGTACCCTCTAGGGTACGTTGAGGATTTTTTGAGCTGAGAACGAAGTTGGGCGCCTGTTTCAGCAACCGACCTAGAGTTCGCGGATGGCGCCCTGTAGGACCGTGATCTGCGTGACCGGATCGCCGGAGGATTTGAGTTCGGTGCGGATTTGATCTTTGAGGTAGGAGGAGTAGCCGACTTGGTCGATCAGGAGTTCGAGGAACCGTTCGACCGGGAGGAGGCTCTTGGCCTTGAGTTCTTCCACGGTTTCGTCGCTGACCGGCACGTAGCTGCTCCCGAGGTGGAACACCACATTGTAGTAACGGTCTTTTCCGATGCGCTCGAACCGTAAACCTTTCATGCCCACCTCCCAGCGACGAAGGCCCACATTCTAGACAAACAGGCCCTGGAAGACAAGGGCGAGCGATCGGGCCTGTTCGTCTACTTGTTGGGGGCCTTTCCGAAATATTCCTGCCGGCTGACCGCCACGTTTGTGACGAACATGACCCCGGAGTGGCGATCGAACAGCGGCCGCAGTCCTGCCAGGATGGGCTCCACTTTTTCTTCCGGGACGACGGTCATGATCATCTCGAGGCTTTCTTGCTCGCTGAACATGAAGTGGGCTTCGCGCACGCCATGATGCCCTTTGCCTGAGACATTGCCGATGATCGTGTAGCCGGTCGCGTTGACCCGGTCCAGCAGGTCCGTCACAAACGGCCGGTGTTCTCCCGCTACGATGACCCGGATCTCTTTCATCGGATGCAATATTAACCCGCCCACGGTTCAGCTCCTTCCTTGGTGAATAATTCTGCTCAGCATGCTCGCAGTCACAAGCCGGCTCTTGCGTCGACTTTGGCCCATTCGCCGGTCGGGCGATACCGATAGAAGATTCCCTCCTCCGGCTCCAGCGCGACTAGGTGGACCCACTCGTTATGATAGAACTGCTTCAGCACTTCATGACGCCCGAT
>JAPLLI010000126.1 GCA_026387615.1 Nitrospirota bacterium | reverse complement strand
GTCGGGAGCGTGGCGGTTCGTTGACAGGTGAAAAGTGATCTGGTACTGGCATGCCATGTTCTATGCATCGGTCTAGGGGTTGAGGAGCAGGGGACTGTTCGTGTGCGCTGATGCGCTGAGTGGGCTCCTTTACGGTCGATTTCTCCCGAATTCATTCGCGGGATAGCCGCGCGAGACAGGCGGGACTCGAAGTTCCGAACGCCTCGAACCGTCGTCGGTCTCATCCGTCCCGCGTTTCTCGCAAGTCTCGCGCGAATAACGAGATACGCGTTAGGACTATCGAGAATGCTGCTGGCGGATTGTTTCAGTAGCCTGATGAGGTGAGTATGGTTTCCCCTTTTGACGCGGAAATTATCGCGATCGGCACTGAGCTCTTGATCGGGGGCCGGTCCGATTCCAATTCCATTTTTCTCGCTGACGAGCTGGGCAAGCTGGGGATTGCCGTTCGCTTCAAGTCGGTTGTCGGCGATGGGAAGCAGGATATTGTGCTGGCTCTTCGCACCGCTGCGACGCGAGCCAAGGTGATCATTCTGACCGGCGGGCTCGGCCCGACGCTGGACGATTGCACGAGAGAGGCGGTGGCTGCCGCGACCGGGCACAGACTCGGCCGGCGCAAGGAGGCGTTGGAGGGGCTGACGGCCCGACTTGCGCAATGGGGCCGCACGGCAACGACCGCCCAGTTGCGCCAGGCCCTGATCCCTGCCGGTGCGGCGGTCTTGAAGAATCCGGTCGGGTCTGCGCCGGGATTTTGCCTGACCTGGAAGAAGGCGTTGATCATGTCCTTGCCCGGCGTCCCGCGGGAAATGGAAGCGATGATGCAGCAGGAGGCCCTGCCGTTGCTGCGCGCCGCGAGTGACTCGTCAGGCGTGCCGCCACGGGCGCCGATCGTGCGGCAGTTGTTTCATACGTTTGGCTTGGCGGAGGCGGATGTCGATGCCACCCTCACAGGCCTCATCCCAAAAGGCGCGCCGGTCGACCTGGGGCTCCTGGCATCGCCCATGGGTGTGCTGGTCTCGCTGACGACGAAGGGGAATCAGTCAGCCTCGAAGCGGCATCGAGACCTGCTGCCGCAGTTGGCCGATGACGTGCGGTCACGCCTTGGCGGGTGGCTCTTTGCCGAGGGGCGCGACACGATGGAGGAGGTCGTCGGGCGTGAATTGGCCACACGAGGGCTGACCCTCGCGTTGGCGGAATCCTGCACGGGCGGCTTGATCGGCCATCGGTTGACGCAGGTGGCCGGCTCATCCGCCTATCTGGATCGTGGCGTCGTCTGCTACAGCAATCGGGCGAAGACGGAGATGTTGGGTGTGCCGGCCGATCTCATTGCCAGGCAGGGGGCGGTGAGCCGGGCGGTTGCCGTGGCGATGGCCTGCGGCATTCGCGAGCGAGCCAAGGTGTCGGTGGGACTGAGCGTCACGGGCATTGCCGGACCGGGGGGCGGGACCGAGACCAAGCCGGTCGGGCTGGTCTATATCGGGTTGGACTGTGGAACCGGCCAGCCGATCACGAGAGAGTTTCGCTTTCATGGTGATCGAACCGTCATCAAACAACGATCCTCACAAGCCGCGCTGGATCTCCTGCGCCGCTGGTTGCTCGATCAGGGGCCGGTATGATCAGGGCCTTTCTTGCCGTCGAACTGTCGGAGGCGCTGCGGGCTGAGATGACCTCACTCCAACAGGAATTGACACGCCGCATGGAGCCGGAACTAACGCGAGGCATGCGCATCGCCTGGGCGCAGCCGGCTTCGATCCACCTCACGCTCAAGTTCCTGGGCGATATGGATGAGCAGGTCATTGATCCCTTGCGGCTGGCGGTTGAGCAGGCGCTCGGCAATCAGGGGGCTGTGATGGTGCCGCTGGAACGGCTCGGCGCTTTTCCTCGTCCGGACCATCCGCGTGTGTTGTGGGTCGGGCCGTCGGAGCAGTGGGAGCGGGGCGCAGAGGCGAAACGGGTCGCTGAAATCCATGGAGCCATCGAGCAAGCTTGCGACGGGTTGAGTTTTCTCCACGACACGAGGCCCTTCAGTCCTCATCTGACCGTGGCGCGAATCAAGATGGGAGAAGGGCAGGTTGGACTCGCGCTTGCCAAGAGCGGGCTGCTGGGCCTGTCGTTGTCATTGGGTCAGCTGGCGGTGCAGGCCGTCGTGCTGATGCAGAGTGAGTTGACGCCGACCGGTTCGGTTTATACGAAACGGTGGGCCGTGGCGTTGGCCGGATAGCCTGCCTTGCCTCCGGTCATTGTAATGCGTCTGGCGGCGTTTTAAGCAGCTTGGCAAAGCGCCCCTTGTCGATCGATTTCTCGTAGGCTTCCTCCGGCGCAATCCATTTCTTATTCAAGAGTTCCTGGATCGCATCGTCCAGCGTTTGCATGCCGAGCGCTTTGCCGGTCTGCATGATCGACGCGATTTGAACTGTTTTGGATTCGCGAATGAGGTTGGATACGGCTGGCGTACAGACCAGAATTTCGAGCGCCGCGCAGCGTCCTTTCTGATCGATGCGTTTGAACAGATTCTGGGCGACGACGACCCGGAGTGCCGTCGACAGGGTGTTCCGGATTTGCGCTTGTTCCCCATGGGGGAAGACCTCGACGACCCGGTCGACCGTCTTGGCCGCGTTCTCGGTATGCAATGTTCCGAATACGAGATGCCCCGTGGCGGCCGCCTCGACGGCCAGCCGAATGGTTTCGAGGTCGCGCATTTCTCCCACCAGAATGATGTCCGGATCTTCCCGCAAGGCCCCGCGCAGCGCGGCGCCAAACGATTGCGTATGGATGCCGACTTCCCGGTGGTTGACGATGCAGCCCTGGCTCTGGTGCACGAACTCGATCGGATCTTCGACGGTCAGGATATGGTCTTTCCGGTTTTTGTTGGCGTAGTCGATGATGGCCGCCAGGGTGGTCGACTTGCCGCTGCCCGTCGGTCCCGTGACCAGGACCAGGCCCTTTTTCAGCATGGCCGCTCTGGTCAAGATCGGCGGCAGGCCTAAGTCTTCTGCGGACAGGATCTTATTGGGGATTTTCCGGAACACGGCGCCGCAGCCATACTTTTGATTGAAGAGGTTGGCGCGAAACCGGGCGAAGCCTTCAATCTCGTATCCGAAGTCGACATCGCCGGTCAGTTCGAAATGGTCTTTTTTGGCGGGAGGCGTAATCTCGTGGAGGAGTACTTTGAGCGCCTCCTGCTCGAGTGTCCCATGTCCGTCGATTCGCTCTAATTCGCCGTTGATCCGCATGATCGGCGGCTGCCCGGCGATCAAGTGCAGGTCTGACGCGCCGTGCTCCGCCATCATTTTGAAGAAATCGTCAATCTTGGCCATGTCGCGTCTCCTTCAGGTCTCCGGCGTCAGTCTGTCGTGCGGAAGTTCAAGTATAGAGAAGCCGGGCCTGGTGGCAAGCAAAACCACGAACGAGACAGGATCGCTGTAGGGCTGAGCGGATTGGTGGATCCGTTGTGTCCGGCAGGGGTGCGAGCGAGAGGTGCGCGTCGGCGAGGGGTCTGGCTTATTCCTGAGCGGGCTGTTCGCGCATGGTGCGGCAGAAGAGTTCGGTCAGGGCCGGATCGAAGGCGGTGCCGGCTTGCTGCTGGATCTGCTGGAGGGCTTCGCTGCTGGAGAGGGCCACGTGTCCCGGTTTTTCGGCGGCGAGGTCGTCATAGGCTTGGGCGATGCCGACAATACGCGCGAGCAAGGGGATGCGTTTTTCCCTTAGACCAAAGGGGTGGCCCGTTCCGTCCCAGCGTTCGTGATGGAGGGCGATAATTTGTACGGCATCGGGAGGGAGTCCCATGGCCCGGCCCATCCTGGCCCCGAGGTCGGGCCGATGGATCTGTCGGTCCGATTCCCGATTGAGTACGGTCTTGTCCGGAGCGCTGATCAAATCCAGATCGTGCACGAGTGCGCCGAGTGCGAGCGCTTGTTGCTCGGCGATGGGGAGGCTGAGCCGATTGGCCACCAGCGTGGCATAAAAACTGACGCGGCTCCCATGATTGAGCAGATAGCGACTTTTGGCTTCCAGCAGGTCGGAGATGAGGGGGACCAGGGGCGAGGTCTGATCGTGATAGGAGGTGGCGAGCGATCCGGCTCGGTTCATGCTGGCGTAGTTGTCGACGAGGGCCTCCCAGGCCTTCGTGCAGGCCGGCTCCGGGCCCCAGAGCGCCGTCGTGTCGGCCAGGATCGGCCGCAGTCGATCGAGCCGCTGCTTTTTTTGCGCAGTCTGCAGGGAAATGGCCAGTAGTTCTGAAGCGTTGAACGGCTTCAGGATGAAGCCGGCCGCGCCGTGCCGGATGCAATCCATCGCAGACTGGAGCGAGCCGTAGGCTGTGACCATGATGACTTCGATTTCGGCATGCGTGTTCTTGATGTCGTTCAAGAGGTCCGAGCCGGAGCGGTCGGGTAATTTCAAGTCCAGCGTGATGAGGTCGACGCCGTGATCGTCGAGGACGGCCAGGGCGGCATGGGCATTCTCCGCGGTGAGAATGTGGAAGTTCTGCTTGAGGATCTGGGTGAGGGCCGCGCGGGGGGAGGCCTCATCGTCGATGATCAGAACCGTGGGTTTGTGGTCGCTGGTATCGGGGGTGAGGGCTGAAATCATGGCCCTATCTGTATCGCGATCCCTTCTGACCGTCAAGAAAATCGCGTGATATAGACGGCGTCGTTTTCCGTTGACGTCTGATGCTCCGAAGATTCTCTGCTAGGTTTCTCTCTCCCAACTTGGGTATAATCTCCCGATCTCTCTATTCCACAAGAGGAGCACTCATGGCTGAAAAAGACGATAAAAAACGCGCATTGGATCTGGCCCTGTCCCAAATTGAGAAGCAATATGGGAAGGGGGCCATCATGAAGCTGGGGGGGGCCGATGCCCCTGTGGATATTCCGGCGATTTCGACCGGATCGCTTGGGCTCGATATTGCTCTCGGCGTCGGCGGGCTTCCCCGTGGTCGGGTGATCGAGATTTTCGGTCCCGAGTCGTCGGGCAAGACGACGTTGACCCTCCATGTCATTGCAGAGGCGCAGAAGGCCGGGGGCACCGCTGCTTTTATCGATGCGGACCATGCTGTGGATTTGGGCTATGCCAAGAAGCTGGGTGTGCAGGTGGACGATCTGCTGGTGTCGCAGCCTGATACAGGCGAACAGGCGCTGGAAATTGCCGAGACGCTCGTTCGCAGCGGCGCGATCGACGTTATCGTGGTGGACTCGGTCGCAGCCCTCGTGCCGAGGGCCGAGATCGAAGGCGAAATGGGCGATGCCCATATGGGGTTGCAAGCCAGGCTCATGTCGCAGGCCCTTCGCAAGTTGACGGCGGCCATTTCCAAGTCGCAGACGACCTTGATCTTCATCAATCAGATTCGCATGAAGATCGGCGTGATGTTCGGCAACCCGGAAACGACGACCGGCGGCAACGCGCTCAAGTTCTACTCGTCCGTGCGGCTGGATATCCGGCGTATCGAATCGATCAAGGATGGGCAAGAGGTGACCGGCAACCGCGTGCGGGTGAAGGTGGTGAAGAACAAGATGGCGCCTCCCTTCAAGCAGGCGGAGTTCGACATCCTGTTTGCGCAGGGGATTTCGAAAA
>JAPLLI010000158.1 GCA_026387615.1 Nitrospirota bacterium | reverse complement strand
GTCGGATTGGGATCGTAGCCGATGGTCACATGCTCGCCCCATGTCTTACCCCCGTCTCGTGATCGGACCAGCCCGGTTCGCCAGGCCTCCCCTGAGACGCGCTTCCCCCAGACCGGACAGAGCAGGTCGCCGTCCGTCAATTCGATGATCTTGCCATAGGCAAAGGGCTCATAGACTTCCGTGGGAATCGGCCGAGAGTCGGACCAGGAATGGCCCTGGTCATCCGACCGCAAAATCAGCAAATCTACTTCATGCTGATCCCATTTACGGGTCAATTTGGCATCGCAACAGGGATAGAGGATCGTGCCGTTCCGTAACGTGGTCAAACCCACGGAGAGATTGATACAACCGTCAGATTTCTTTGACCGCACCAGGAGCCGCGGCTCATCCCACGTACGGCCTTCATCAGAGGAGCGAACGAGAAAGGCCTCCCCGCCTGACTGGCAGTCAAACTGGGTGCAAAAACTAACCAGGAGGTCCCCGTTCGCAGCCCTCGTCAGACCGGGAAACAGAGCCTCATCCTGACGGCCCTTGTAGACGACGAACTTCTCGACAATCGTGAAACCTCGTTCGCGTGAAAGTGAAGGTTCTAATTTCATGATAGTTACTCAGGTGTTTAGACTGAAGACTGAAGTGTTCGGAGCGTCGATCCCCAACCTTCAGCCTTCGGACTTCAGCCTCTTACCCCCTCTTCACTGCGTCGTCGCCATCGCGATCTGCTTCTGATAGAGGGATGCGATCTGCACCAACAAGTCCGTCTGATTGGGAACCAGACGAAGCATGCTCTCGTAACAGAGTCCCGCTTCCACATAGGCCCCCCGCTTGAGATAGAGACGAGCCAGTTTCTCCCAGGCATCGAGGTCATCCTCTTCCAACCGGCAGGCTTCTTGAAGAAAAGCCTCTGCTTGTTCCTCGCAGCCCTGCTCCAAAGACAGATCCCCCATCGCCTTATACAGATCGGCGCGGGACGGATCGAGCGCCAGGGCCTGCTCCCAGGCCGTGACTGCGCCATCCAGCTCCCCCTGCTTCAGCTTCGCATGACCCAGCTTGGCATAGACCTCCGCGCTCGGCTGCTGAGCCGCCGCCAGTTCCAGCTTGGCAATCGCCCGCCCATAATCCTTGGTCCTATAGTAGAACCAGCCTGCTTCCTCCATCGATGTGTCCCTGACCTTATCCTTGAATTCTGCCACTAATCGCTCGCAACGATTGGCCCAAACCTGCTCCTTGGCTGCCAACTCCTCCGCTAACAAAGCAATTTTTTTATCCTGCTTTGCCACGAGGCTCAGATGGTCAAGGGTTTCACGAGCTTCCTTCAAGCGATTGGCATCGATATATTGCCGGACCAATAGCTTGAGGGCCGGCGCATGGTCCGGATCGCGATCCAGCGCTTTCTTGAGCATCGTGATGGCCACCCTTCCATACTCGATCTTGCTAATGGCCGAGCCCCGCTCGTACCAGGCCTCGGCGCTCCCCTCCAAGCCAGGATCCTCCATGTTCAGCTCTCGCGCCCTCTTCAGCCGTCTGATCAAGTGATCCAGCGGCTTTTTGAACCGGGCTGATGCGCCTTCCACCATGGGGTAATAGACATGAGCCCGCTCGACCTGTTGGCTGATTTTCTCGTTTATATCTTCTATCTCATCGACTCCCACCACTGCGTGACGGGCCATATAGAGCTCCAGGGCATAGTTCTGCTCCCCCATGAGATAGAGCACGCCCCCATGAAGATCCATGGCCTTGGTCAATCGTTCCCCCTCCTGGGTGAGCTTGATGAAGGCCTGGTCTTCCATCTCGTCCGCATCGATCTTTTTACGCATCTTCCGGCTGACCGACATCACCTGCCGGCAGAGCTTTTGAATCTGACCCAACGCATGGCTCACGCCATCCATTTCATGAAGCAACTCATCCATCCTGACTGCTTCACCCCTTTCGCTCGCCTCCCGCAAGATCCCCTTCACATCGATCGCCGGCCCCTGACAATATTCATCGATCACGTCCTGGAGGCGCATCGGCCTGGCGCCTTGCTTCTTTGCTCCTGCCTCAGTCGCGTCGATAATCGTCGCGTTGGTATCTTTGAACGATTTCTCGAAATGGTTGATGGCATGGCGAAAAGAGCTCATCGAGCCGACCTGCTCCCCAAAAATGTCTTCGATCGTGTCCATCTCGTTGGTATTGATCCGCCACAGAGACAAATCGCCCGCATGGATTTTCTTGTCCGGGAAGGCCAGGTCCTGCCCGACGAACGCAATGGGATCGCAGCCCATGAGGCAGGCTAAGTGAAAGGACATATGGGCCACCGTGGTACCGGACGCCAAAGACCCCTTGTCCTCCACAAATTGCATCAGCCAGTGAGGGATGCGGTTCGGGACCTGCGACGTCGTAAACCTGGGACCGTGAAAGGCCCTGATGCTCTCGTGATAGCCGCCCGGATGATAGACGAGAGAAATATCATCGTCGATCGGCACATTGGCAAATTTCTGAAAATTGACCTGATTGAAGTCGATCGTGGTGACAATGTCCGGCTTGATGCCCAACGGCAACAAGAGCCTCAATGCCGTGTCCACGGCGATGATGACGGCGCGGCCCTGCAACTCCTTCAGGAGGTGAACGTTCTTCTCCAGCGAGGGACCAGCCGCCACCAGCACGGCAGGTTTCCCTTGGAACAGATTCTCCAGATGCCTCACGCCGGCTGACTGCAAGACGTCAGGGAAATTACACATGAAGTTGTCCATCATCACCTGGCCTGCCTTCAGGATGGTGTTCCGGTTCAGGATGACGCCCAAGGATTCCTTCTGGACCGTCTCGATCAAACGCTGGTACTCGGCCGGGTTCGTCTGAATCGACGGCCCATAGGAGATCACGTCCACCTTGGCATTCATGAACTTCATGTTCAGCGTATGCACCCACCTATGCATCTGGATGCCATCGCCGGTCACAATGCGGATGTAATCGTTATCCAGCACCTCGGACAGGTCCACCTGTTGCAATGCGGTCTTGAGGATGGCAGGATCCGTCTCGCAGATGAGCAGAACATGTTTCTTCTCCATCTTCCTGACCAGCTCGCGAGCCAGATAGCCCAAACCGAATCCCATGAGGATCGAGGCATTCTCCCCCTTCATCTCCTGCTTCTCTGCCGCGCGAACGGCGCTGCCGAGCGGGTCGTCGATGTTATGCAAGAGAATCTTCTCCCCGGATGGCAGGGTCACCCGAGCGGTCGGCACGTCAGGCTGATGAGATGGGAGCACCTCGACCTGGCTGCAATCGATATCCCAACGCATGAGTTCGGCCAACTCAGGGTTGCGCTTCTCAATGATCGCGAGGTTCTGTTCAAAGAAGCTCATGGGGGTCCTTTCAATAGAGCGATGGGATCGGATCAGGCAGATAGGCTGAAGGCTGAAGGCTACGGGCACAGGCTGAAGGTCGGAGTTCCGAACACTTCAGCCTAACTACCTTCAGCCTATCTGCCTGCCTATCTGCCTACCTATCTGCCTGCCTATCTGCCTGCCTCATCATTGACTACGCTGTCAGGGCCGCACGGTGAGGGGCCTGCTGCCGGTCGCCTTCCGGAAATACCTCTTGCAACATTTTCAAGATCGACCGCCGTCCCAGCGGCAAGTCACGCCGGGAATCGTACCCGGCCGAAGGCGCCGGCTGGGCTCCTTCGTAGGTGCGGCGCTTCAATCCGCGATGAGGAATCTCGATGTGCGGCGGGATGATGAACATCTCGTCGACTTCCAAGGCGATGGAAGATTCATCCTCCGTCATGAGGAGTTCGTACATCTTCTCGCCAGGCCTGATGCCGACGATCTTCCGCTCGACCGCAGCAGGATCGAAACCCCGCTCCGGCGAAAAGTGCTGGATGACGGCCTCCGCCAGATCTCCCATCCGCAGCACCGGCATCTTCAGGATGAAGATCTCCCCTCCGACCATGCGGTTCATGGCCTTGAAGACCAGGCTGACGGCTTGCGGGATGGACAAAAAGAAACGGGTCATATCGGGATCGGTAATCGTCACCGGCAGGCCCTTGCCGATCTGATCGACCCAGGCCGGCACGACGGAGCCCCGGGACCCCAGCACGTTGCCGAAACGGACGCAGGCGAACTTGGTCCCGCTGACTCCGGCATAATGGTGCGCGCTCGTGAACAGTTTTTCCGCCAGCAATTTGGTGGCGCCCATGACATTCATTGGATTGACAGCCTTGTCCGTGCTGATTGCCACGACTTGCTTCACTTTGTTCGTGATGGCGGCGTTGATGACGTTCTGGGCTCCGAGCACATTGGACTCGATGGCCTCGAAGGCATTGAACTCGCAGAGAGGCACATGTTTCATCGCGGCGACGTGGAAGATGACGTCGGCTTCGACCGAGGCCCGGTTCAGCCGTTCGGCGTTCCGCACGTCCCCGATGAAGCAGACGAGGTTCGGCAGCCTCCCCAGCTCCTGGACCAACTGATATTGCATGTGTTCGCTGCGGGAGAGGACGCGAACCATCTTGGGGTCGTAGGATAGAAGTTGCCGGACGATCTCCGACCCGATGGAGCCTGTGCCCCCTGTCACGAGAATCGTTTTGCCTTCGATAAACTGTCTCATACCGCCACCTCATGATGAAATGTGAGAGCCTGGGAGGGTTGGATGGCGCGCAATCCTTCTTCCAACGTCGTGGTGGCGCGCCAGTCCAGGACCGAGGACGCCCGTTCGATCGACAGGGTATTGCGCCGCTCGCCGCCTGTATGTTCCGGGCAATATTGCCCGATGGCGGGCAAGTCCAAAACGTCTTCCAGTTGGCGCAGCAGCGTGATGACGCTGGTGGGCACGCCGGACCCGATATTCACGTGATCGGCCCATTTCGGCGTCGCGAGGGCCTTCAGAAATGCCGCTGCCACATCCTTCACGTAGACGAAATCTCTAGTTTGCGCCCCGTCTGCATCGATGGAGATCCGCCGCTTGCTGCGGATGCAATCCACCAGATAGGGAATCAATCCCTTCGTCTGAGACGGGCCATAGACATTGGACAGGCGAAAACACATCACCTCTGTCGTCGGACCCAGCAGCGAATGCATGATCTCTTCCGCCGCGCATTTCATGGCGGCATAGGGCGAAATCGGATGGCAATGGTTCTCTTCCGTGGCATTGAGCGCATCGCCATACACGAGGGCGGACGACGCATGGATCACGCGCGGCACGCGAGCCCTGATGCAGGCCTGGGCCAGATTGATCGTGCCCTTCACGTTGACGTCCAGATACCGATCCACCGGCCCTTCGACCTGTCCGGTCAGATTGATCAGCACCTTGCAGCCGCGCAAAAGCCGGTCGAGCGAGGCAGGATCGAAGATGTCGCCCTCCACCAGTTCGGCGTGCGGCAGATGGCTCAACCAGGCAGGCTGGCCCCGATGCACCAGCACTCTGGTGGGACGCGCAGTCAGCGCATCAAGCAAATGCCGGCCGATAAATCCGGTCCCGCCGATCAGCGCTATGGTTTTGTTCGCCATCGTAAAACCTTTTTTGGATGAGGTTGTCCAGCGATACGGTTTTCAAAATACGGACGATGCGTTCCGCGGAATGGCCATCGCCGTAGGGATTCACACGTTCCGAGACTTTCGCCTTGAAGGATTCGTCGTAGAGGGCCACTTCCAATGCCTGTTTGATCGCCTCCCGGTCGTTGCCCGCATCCAGGACGTTCATGGGCCGTTCCCTGCCCTGCTGTCTCGTCCCGATGTTCACGGTCGGCACACCCAGGCTGGCGGTTTCATGAATGCCGCTGCTGGAATTGCCGACCAGCGCCGCGGCATACCGCACGAGATTCACGAATCCCTCCGGAGGCAGGCTGCGCACGACGGCGATGCGGCTCTGCTTGATCTGGTGAATGATCTGTTGCGCGCCGGCATCGTTGTTCGGATAAATGAGCACGCCCTGGATCTTCATCTCTTGAATGGCGGCCAGGGTCTCCTGGACTTGCGCTCCCGCCTTCGTGACTTCCGTCGTCACCGGATGTTGCAGGATGACGACATAGGGCTGCTCCGGATCGAGACCATGAGCCGCCAGCACCTCGGACTTGGGCATGACCGGCGTTTGCATCACGACATCCAACGAGGGGCAGCCGACGGTGAAGACGGATTGCGGATGTTCCCCCATGCGGATCAACCGCTGGGCTGCGTCGTCCGTAGCGGGAAAATGCAGATGGGCGAATTTCGACATGGCATGCCGGAGCGACTCGTCGATGCTGCCCGTCACCTCGCCCCCCTGGATGTGGGCCACAGGGATGTTCATATGGGCGCCGGCCACGGTCGCGGCGAAATTGGCCCCGATATCGAATCCGGACAGAATGATGTCGGGACGGAGCCGCTCGAAGAGATCCACCAATCCAGGAAGCACCCGGCCGATGGCCCTGGTCATTTCGGCCCCTGTATCAGGCGCCTGGTCCAGAAACATCGGGATCGTCGCTTCAATGGTAAAGCCGTCGCGCTTGATCACATCGATATCCCGTCCATGTTCCGCCATCAACGAGATGCCGGTCACGATAAGCTTGTAATCGAGATCCGGATCCTCCCGGATCAATTCAAGAATCGGCTTAAACCGGCTATAGTCCGCACGGCGCTCCGTTACAATGGCGATAGTCCTCATCTCAAATCTTCTCCCTTCCGCTCATCTGATTCTCACATTTGCGGCTTAATGGCATACTCAAAACCCGTGAAGCGTCGTTCGTGAAGCGTGAAGCG
>JAPLLI010000221.1:3128-5855 GCA_026387615.1 Nitrospirota bacterium | reverse complement strand
GGTCAGGACCGGCTCGAGTTGATTCAACACCTCGTCCAGGTCATAGGCTTTGACGGAGAGGATGATCAGGTCCGGCTTCGGAAGCTCTCGCGGGTCTGAAGCAGCTATTGGATGGACGGTGAAAGAGCCCTTGGCGCTGCGAATCGTCAAGCCGTTCTGTTTCACGGCTGCAAGCGTCTTGGGTCTCAGCAAGAAGGACACATTGGGATTATTCTTCGCCAGGTGCGCCCCGAAGAATCCACCGACCGACCCGGCACCGACCATCAGAATGTTTTTCATGACAAGGCTCCTCTATCAAGTGGGCTACTATAGCAGGCCGCTGAACTAGGGTAAAATAACCCACCATGAGCCTTCAGGAAGCCCGTTCGCACATTGCCGCCGCACGAGCCATCACGATCCTGACCGGTGCGGGGATCTCAGCCGACAGCGGCGTACCGACCTTTCGCGGAACAGAGGGCTTATGGCGCAACTACCGAGCAGAAGATCTCGCAACCCCTGAGGCCTTTGCACGGGACCCGCGACTCGTCTGGGAGTGGTACAGCTGGCGGCGGGAATTGATTGCCACGAAACAGCCGAACCCTGCCCACCTCGCGCTGGCAGAACTTGAACGTCGCAGGCCAGAGACATTCTGGCTCATTACGCAAAATGTGGATGGGCTCCATCGAGCCGCAGGCTCGCAATGCCTCTCCGAAATTCACGGCAACATCTGGAAAATGCGCTGTACCGGCTGTGGCCTGGTCTCGGACAACCGCGAGGTCCCTCTCCCCATCCTGCCGACTTGCCTTCAATGCGGCGGACTGCTCCGGCCTCATATCGTCTGGTTCGGAGAGTCACTCCTGGAGGAAGATCTGAGGCGCTGCGATGAGGCGTTGCGATCCTGCGATCTCTTACTAGTGATCGGCACGTCTGGAATGGTCTATCCGGCAGCAGGCTTCGCGTCTGTCGCGAAGGAGGGAGGCGCACTAGTTATCGAGATCAATCTCGAGAGCACTCAACAGTCGAACCTGGTTGACCTCTCGCTGCAGGGCCGTGCGAAGGATCTGGTTCCGTTACTGCTTTAGCACGGTCTATCTGGTTGGTCTGGTTTTAAGTAAATAATCGAGACAGACAAGACAGACCGAACAGACCAGACAGACAAAATTAACAAGACAGGCTGGCGGACTTTTTCAGCGTCCTACCAGAGGAAGCAGCTCCTCCAAGGACCGGATCACATGCCCGCCCGACGCCTGAGCGCGGCCGGTTCGATCCAGCAACACACCGGCCAAGCCTGCCTTCGTCGCCCCCTCCGCATCGTCCCTGAGACTGTCCCCGACATGCATCGCTTCGCCCGGATCGATCGCATGTTTTTCCAGGGCCATTTCGAAAATCTTTGAGGCAGGCTTGGCGCACATGGAGAGGCTGGCAATCGTCACGGTATCGAAGAGCCGGTCAATGCCGAGGCCACGGATCACAGAAAAGAGCCTGGTATCGAAGTTGGAGACGATCCCCAATTCAAATCCCTCTTCACGCAACCGGGTCAGCACCGCATGGGTTTCAGGAAACAGGGTCCAGGAGCGGGGATCTTCAAACACCTGAAAGACCTGCTCAAAAAATTCATCGAACCGCTCAAACATCCCGACGCGGTAAAATACGTTATGCACGATGTCGAACCACCAGAGCCGCTCGCATTGCTTCAACTTGAGCGGGTCTGTGACGGCAAAAATCGGCGGAGACGCATCGCGAAAGGCTCGCTGAAAGGCTTGGGCAATCAAGGCGTGAGAATCGGGAGTCTGCTTGAACCCATGCTGAATCGCATGCTGAAGGTAAATATCCGCCACCGAGCCGTTCACATGAAACAGGGTCTCAGCCGCGTCGAAAAATATGACCTGGATTGGCATCTTCATGGTTCGTGCTGGTCCTACGGCTCTCAAATGGTCGTCAATCTAAAATCCTACGTTAAAAAAAGCACCTATCCTGCTCTTTCTTGACAAAGAATACCCTCGCTGCTAGCTTCGATGAAGGTCGCTATCATTGGAGCATTGATGCCTACAACCATCATCTTTGTCGTCGATAGCAGCCCCGCCGTCCGCCGGATGGTTGAGCAACTTTCTGTGCCGGAAGGCTGTGATGTCAGGGGATTTCACGATGGCCCAACCGCCTTAGAAGCAGCTCAGCGAACGAGCCCTCACCTCATCATCGCAGACTATCATGTGGAGAGCATGACCTTCACGGGGTTCTGCCAAGAAATCTCTAAGCTGGAGGCCCTGGCTGAAACCAATATTATCTCCCTCGTCAGCCCTTCGGACCATGTAGACGAAACGCACTTGCGCTCGCTCGGGGTGACGGCATTCCTCAAGAAACCTTTTCAGCCGGAACACCTCATCCAGGCAATCAAGGATCTGACTGCACCGCACACGTCCCGAACAGACGGAGCGAAGAAAAAATCCCACTCCTGGCCGCCGGTCTCACAGATGACGGATGCAGAGGGCGACGGATGCCACGATGACAACCAGACCGGGGGGAAAGAGGACGAGGCGATCGCACCAAGCCCTCAACCGAAAGAGACCCCCGTAACCACCACCTCAGCGCCCCCAGCCGCAACCACTGAACCGGAAGAGGCCATGACACGCCTCCTCAATCAACTGCTTCAGTCCATGTCAGAACGAACGGAAAAAAAGGTTGCCGAACTGCTCCCCCAGATGGCGGGGAAAGAGCTGGCAGCCCTTGTCGCGAAGACTGTGGGAACAG
>JAPLLI010000221.1:0-3098 GCA_026387615.1 Nitrospirota bacterium | reverse complement strand
GCTGCGTCCCCCTCGGAAGAGAAGCTGACACAGATGCTTGAATCGTTGCTGGCCCAAGCACTACCGAAGATGCTCGAACAGGAGCTGCCCCGCCTCGAACCCCTCATCCGGCGCAGCATTGCCGAAATCGCCAGTCCCCTGATCGCGGAGCGTCTCGACCAATTCATCGGCGAGCAGACCGCTGCCCTTCACACCACGTTGCCCGATATGGTTCGAGAACAACTCGGATCGATCGAGGGGCTCATCAAGGAAGAGATCCAACTGGCAGCAGCCAAGCAGACAGCAGGCATGGTCGAAGCGCTGGTTCGCGCGGCAGCCCGCGAACAGATCGAACAGACTGTTCAGCAGCTCGTGCCAGACCTGGCTGAAGCACAGATCAAGGCAGAGCTCACACGCCTCACCGCTGCCGCGTAGGACTCTCGCCCTGCCCGCACTACCCCTTCTTAGTCTTCTTACCCCGTTTCGCTATCACCAGGGCCTTCACCCGCGCCATATTCTTCAAATGCTTCTTTCTCGTCTTCCGGTCTTTTTCACGCCCTGTGGCCATAGTCTCTCCAAATCGTAAAAAGTGGAAGCGGGACGAACCTTTCGCCCTCGCCCTGTGCGAGTCTGTATAGCACACGCCACCACACCCCTCAAGCTATCTGTGGCCTCCATCTTTCCTTGAGAGGCCGCTACCCGCATGTTAAGATGCGCCGCAAGTCCAGCAGGATGCTGAAAAAGACCGCCAAGCCAGGCAACGGTGAGCGATGAACAATGAACGAGGAGACTAATTCTCATTTCAGCATTCATCGTTCAAAATTCACAGTTGCGTATTCGCTGCGGCCTTGCTGGACGGTCTTTTTGAGCATTCTTTGAGCAGCTTTCCACCTGAGCCATATAGACGAACTGTCGAAACTCTCCACGTCATACCATCTCTCCACAGACGACTAGGACACCACCCCTGAATGAGCACACCCCAACTCGACAAAATCTACGACCCCAAAGCCGTCGAAGCACGCTGGTATCAGGTCTGGGCCCAGCGGGGCTATTTTCACGCCTCGCCGACCCATCCCGGCCAGCCCTACAGCATCGTGATTCCGCCACCCAACGTCACAGGCTCGCTCCACGTCGGCCATGCGCTAAATCATTCCATCCAGGACATCCTGGTCCGTTGGCGGCGCATGCAAGGCCGCAATGTGCTCTGGCTGCCCGGCACAGACCATGCCGGCATCGCCACGCAAAACGTCGTGGAGAAACAGCTGATGGCCGAAGGGGCCTCGCGGGAATCCCTGGGACGGGAACGTTTCATCGAACGAGTCTGGCAATGGAAAGCCACCTCCGGCGATACCATCATCCGCCAGCAGAAACGGCTAGGCGAATCCTGCGACTGGGATCGGCTTCGCTTCACGATGGACGAAGGACTCTCGAAGGCAGTCCTCGAAGTCTTCGTCCGATTGCATGAGGAAGGCCTGATCTATCGGGGTGAGCGGCTGATCAACTGGTGTCCCCGCTGCCTGACGGCCCTCTCCGACATCGAAGTCGAACACGAAGATATCAAAGGGAAGCTCTACTCGATTGAATATCCGCTTGAGCAGGATCCGACCGTTCGCCTGACCGTCGCCACGACCAGACCGGAAACCCTGTTTCCCCCTCACGAACCGCACCATTCCAATCGTGGGCGATGCGATCCTCGTCGACCGCGAGTTCGGCACAGGCGCCGTGAAGATCACCCCGGCTCACGACTTCAACGACTTTGAAGCAGGCGAACGGCATGGACTACCGCGCCTGCCCATCTTCGACCACCAGGCCTTGCTCGATCGCGAGGGACTCACAGCAGCCGGAGTCGAACCAGCCGTCATCGAAGCCATCGCCACCCTTCCCGCCCTCAAGGCGCGGGCCAAGGTCGAGCAACTCCTGAAAGATCGCGCGCTCCTCACGAAAGTCGACGACCATAAAATGGCCATCGGGAAATGCTACCGCTGCAAAACAGTGGTCGAACCCTACCTCTCGCCTCAATGGTTCGTGAAGATCAAACCACTTGCCGAGCCGGCTATCCAGGCCGTAGTGGACGGACGCATCCGTCTCATCCCGGAAGGCTGGACGAACAACTACCTCGGCTGGATGAGGGAGATCAAAGACTGGTGCATCTCACGCCAGATCTGGTGGGGCCATCAACTCCCCGCCTGGTATTGCCGCAGCTGCAACAAAGACTTGATCGTTGAGGGAACGACCGCTACGGCGACGGCGGCAGCAGCCATCTCCCCGCGACTCACGATCCTTCAAGGGGCCACACCGATCGTCGGGAAAACCGCACCCACGACTTGTCCGACTTGCCAGGGCCATGATTTCATTCGCGACCCGGACGTCCTCGACACCTGGTTCTCCTCCTCCCTCTGGCCCTTCTCGACGCTGGGATGGCCGGACAAAACGCCAGAGCTGAAAGCCTACTACCCGACCTCCACCCTCGTGACCGGGCTCGACATCCTCTTCTTCTGGGTCGCCCGCATGATCATGATGGGATTGAAGTTCATGGGCGAGGTGCCCTTCCGGGACGTCTATATCCATGCCCTCGTGCGGGATGCCGAAGGGCAGAAGATGAGCAAATCGAAGGGCAACGTGATCGATCCCCTCCATGTGATGGAGCAGTTCGGCACCGACGCGCTCCGCTTCACCCTGGCCGCGATGGCCTCGCCTGGGCGCGACATCAAACTCGCTGAGGAACGGATCGAAGGCTATCGTAACTTCGCCAACAAGATCTGGAACGCGACCCGCTTCAGCCTCATGAATCTGGACGGACCTCGCACGGCAAATGCGTCAACTGATCGCAGCTTCCCGGACCGCTGGATTTTGAGCCGCCTCAACCACACGATCCAGGTCGTCACGACAGAACTAGAGGCCTATCGATTCGACCTTGCAGCCAATGCGCTGTACCAGTTCATCTGGCACGAGTACTGCGACTGGTACCTCGAACTGATCAAGCCCGCGCTCCAAAATCCTGCCAGCCTGGACGCACAAGGCACCAGACAGACTCTCGTCGATGTGTTGGAAACCACGATGCGGCTCCTGCACCCCTTCATGCCCTTTCTCACGGAAGAAATCTGGCAAACCCTCCCGCA
>JAPLLI010000111.1 GCA_026387615.1 Nitrospirota bacterium | reverse complement strand
GCCTTGGCCACAAGCAGATAGCGATCGACCGCATGCATCTCCAATGATGGGACTGGCACAGACCTCGAGTAAAACCAGGGACTCCCCTCCCGCCCATTCGCAAATCCCACAACCAGGGGAGCTCCACTGAGCCATCCGATGGCGGCGCTCCGCAAGAGCCCTTGCAGATCGACGACGAGATCAAACTGCTCGGCACGCAGAGGGGCCACTTGAGAAAGCCATCCTGTGAACGTCGATTCCACCGGCCAGACCCGATCCACCCCGTCGATCCGCTCGACGAGGCCAGCCCATTCCCGCTTCACTAGCCAGGTCAATCGCGCCTTGGGATAGGCCCGCCGAATGGCCGCACAGACCGGCATCGCATGCACGATGTCGCCCAATGAGCTGGGCTTGATCAATAAGATGTGGCGATAGTCGTTCATACGCTAGGTGTTCAGACTGAAGACTGAAGGCTATGCATTATCTCGCAACGCACAAATCAAGCTATTTAAGACCTTCTCGGCCTCTACAACCTTAGACTCAAGCAGAGAGGAGTCCTCGTTGCGCAAGAAGCCCAAACGCTTCGACAAATTCAATTGATAATGTAGTTCCCTCAATGACCCGAACGCTATATTGAGAAATCTGAGATAATCTGCCTCACTATCACGAGCGCACCCCTCCACGATGTTAGACGGAACTGACACTGCTGCCCTCCGTATTTGAGAGGTTAGTCCAAACAACTCTTCCTTTGGAAACCCCGAGGTTACTCGATACACCAACATGACTACGTCATCAGCCAACTCAAAGGCTCGAAGCTTTGTGTGGTCACGCATGCTTAACCCCTTGAAGCCTGAGGCCGAAGGCTAATAGGCTGAAGGCTGAAGGTCTGAGCCGTCGATCTTCAGAATCTTTATCTTCCGAACCTTCAGTCTATCTACCTTCAGCCTATTTACCTAAGACGCATCTTCGCGTCGGTGAAAATCCAGTCCACCGCCTCCGTCATCGACGGAGCCACGGCATCCGGCATGGCCCGTTCAGCCCTCAGCATCTCCAGCGCCTGCTCGTCCACCAGGGAAGTCGTGAGAAGAACCGCCTTGGCGCCCACCCTCTTTGCCAATTGGATGTCGCGCGCATGGTCGCCGATCAAATAGGCACGCTGGAGATCCAGCTGTAACTCTGAGACCGCCCGCTCCACCATCCCGACATTCGGCTTGCGGCAGTGGCATCCATCGTCAGGATGGTGCGGGCAGAAATAGATAGCATCCAGCGCCACCTCTTCTTGCTCTAAGAGACCTTCCAGCCTGGCATGGATGGCTTCCAGATCTTTGAGGGTAAAGATCCCGCGACCGACACCGGATTGATTGGTCACAACTACCAATCTCGCACCAGCCCGTCTCAACCGTGCCAGAGCCGGCCCAACCCCTGTTAGCAACTTCAAATCCGCTGCGACGCGCAGATAGCCAGGATCGTAGTTCAACGTTCCATCTCGATCCAGAAAGACGGTGACGCCCTCGAGAAGGTTCTTTTGGTCTATCTGGTCTGTCTGGTCTGTCTGGTTCGCACGAGATAGACCGTTCAGACCAGATAGACTAGACAGACAGGCTTCATACACCTGCTCGACCGTCACCCTCGTCATGCACCGATGGTCGATGGGACATTCACGCAACAGGCAGGGGGCGCAATCGACCGGCTGCCGCACGATGGCATGGGCGCTCCCGACAGGCGACGTGGTACGCCAATCGGTCGGCCCGAAAATCGCCACGACCGGCACCTGGAATGCGGACGCGATGTGCATGGGACCGGTATCATTCGTGAGAAGGACAGAGCAGCGTTTTACGGCCGCCATCAATTCACGGATTGTCGTTGCCCCGGACAGGATCAGGGATGGTGCAGACAGACGAGCGGCAATCTCTCGCCCCAACCGCTCTTCCCCCTTGGCTCCGAATATGACCACGCTGACTTGTTGCCCCTGGGATTCTCGAATTGTGCGACAGAGCCGCTCCGTGGCCTCGGCAAACCGTTCCGGCAACCAACGTTTGGCCCCACCATAGGTCGAACCGGGATTAATCCCGATGAGGATATCCGAGGCAGTCAATCCTCCCTGGGCAAATCGCCCGGCCATCGCCTGCTCCTCCTCAGGACACACGGTAAGTTCCGGCGCGGGCGGATCGCCGGTGAGGCCCAGCGGCTTCAACAGATCCCAGTAATAGCCAACTTGATGGACGAGCCTGCGGCGATCCGGTGCCGCAACTGGATCGGACAGCAACAGACTGCGTCCGTCTGTCGCATAGCCATAACGCCGAGGCACCCCGGCCAGAAACGTCAGGAAGGCCGCCTCGAATGCATTTTGAAACAAGACCGCCAGGTCAAAGCCTTGCCTCCGCAACTGCCCTGCCAACGCCCATTTACCGGAGAGTCCCGCATGCCGTCCCTTGGCATCGTAGGTCAGCACGCGCGTCAATACCGGATGGCCCACGAACAGATCCGCGACGGCCGGCTTGACCAACAGGGTAATCTGCGCGTCGGGGAACAGGCGCCGCAATCCACGGAGCGCCGGCTCACACATCACCGCATCGCCAAGCCAATTAGGTCCACGCACCAGAATTCTTTTGATCGTTTTCTTATCCACAAGTCTCCAAAAGCTTCAGCCTTCAGCCTTCAGCCTTCAGCCGTCAGCCTTCAGCCCGCCAAAAATCAACCGCCGCAATCGCTCTTCCCCCACAGTCACATCCGTGGTCAGTCGGACCGCCCACCACCTATCGGCAGGCTGAAGCAGCGAAGCCAACTTGCAGGCATCTTTCTCCGTCGTCACGACCAGCTCAGCCTGAAGCTCCGTCGCTCTGGCTCGCACTCGCTCGACATCCTGACTCGTATAGGCATGGTGATCGGGATAGACCACTTCATCCAACATCCTGATCCCGAGGGTCTCGACAAGGGAGCGAAACGATCCGGCATGACCCACGCCGCTACAGAGCAATGCCGTTTTCCCCTTGGCCCAGGAGAGGGGCTGCGACGGTCCTGTCGCCACCGGCCAGAGACTCTCCGGTCGAAAGACCACCTGGATCGGAGCTGGCATCGGACCAATCGCTGACTGCAGCCTGCGACAGACCTCTGTCACCTGAACCGACTGGTCCGCCCTCGTGATCAGAATCGCCGTCGCACGAGCCGCAGCCTGAAGCGGCTCCCTCAGTCGGCCAGCCGGCACCAGGGCCGCGAGTCCCTCCGCATCCGTGGCATCGACCAGTAAAAAATTTACGTCGCGATAGAGCCCCACATGCTGGAATCCATCATCGAGCACCAGACAATCAACGGGAAATTGATCCAAGACCCAATACCCAAGTTCATACCGGTCCGCGCCAACTGCCACAATTGCCTTGGGGCAACGTTGCGCCATCAAATATGGCTCATCGCCTGCCTCGGATGGGCCGACCAATAATCGCTCGCCATTCGACACCAGCAAATACTCATCCGTACTGGTCCGTCGATAGCCCCGGCTGAGAATCGCCACCCGTTTCCCCTGCGCAAGGAGCCAATCCACAAGCAAGATGACGACCGGCGTTTTGCCCGTCCCGCCCAGCGTCAGATTCCCGACACTCAACACGGGAACCGGCAATCTTCGCTGAGTGAGCCAGCCCCAGTGATACAGGAGCCAACGCAGACGCACAACCATCCCATAGGGGATTGCGGCCCACAAGAGCCACCATCGGACTTTTGTTCCAGGATTCAACATCTACTTAGACCTTTAGGCTGAAGGCTGAAGACTGAAGGCTGAAGACTAACGGCCTTCAGGCTAAATGCCTTCAGCCTATCTACCTGAGCAGCGGCGTCAGCAGCTGCTCAATGGCCTCCACCGTCCGTTGCAAGGCCCCCTGATTCTGCTCGACCATCTGACGAGCCGACTGGCCCATCCGCTCCCGTTCCTCGCGATCGGAGAAAAGGCCCAGGACCTGTTGCGTGAGGTCTTCTCCCTGGAGCACTCGACGACCCCCTCCCGCCTGGATCAAGAGATCTGCGATCTCCGCACAATGGTCGGTGTAGGGACCGAACAACACCGGCTTCGCCCACTGAGCCGGCTCCAGCAAATTATGTCCGCCCACCGGAACCAGCGTGCCTCCGACGAACGCCACCAGCGCTTCCCGATAGATCGCCGCCAATTCACCGCGCGAATCCAGCAGCAATACGCGAGGACCGACAGGCCGCAAAATGCCTGTCTGCCCTATGGTACTGCATCGCTGCAGGACCAACCCCTTCGCCCGAACCATCGCCTCCACCGACTCCACTCGTTCAATGTGCCGAGGAGCCAGCAACAGGACCGCTGAGGGATAACGCGTCACGAGCGATCGATAACAGTCCGCGAGCGCCTCTTCTTCGCCGGCATGGGTGCTGCCGGCGACAAACAGCTGTTCTGTATCTTGCAAACCAAAACGAGCCCTCGTCGCCCCATCTTCCCTGACCACCGGTATCGGCTGATCGAACTTGATATTCCCCGTTCGACTGACTCGCGACGCCTCCGCCCCCAAGGCCACGATACGGTCGGCATCCCGATCCGACTGCATCAAGCAGAGGCTGAGCCCCCGCAACATCGTCCGATAGAACGATCGCACAGGCACCCATTGCTGTCTGGCAAACGATCTGGTCGAGAGACGACCGTTCACGAGGACCGTCGGCACTCCGCGACGACGCAGATACCACAAGAGATTCGGCCAGAGTTCTGTCTCGACAAAAATATACAGGCAGGGCTGCAATCGTTCGATAAAACGGGAGACGACCCAGGGGAAGTCGAGCGGGGCGTAGCAATGGTCCGCCACCCCGGCCAACCGCTGCTCGACTGCTTCTCGTCCCGTCTCCGTCACAGTCGAAACCACCAGGCGGCAGTCGGGATGACGGCGATGCAGCTCCATGACAAGCGGTGCCACTGCCACCACTTCACCGAGAGAAACAGCATGAATCCAGATGACTGGTCGGTCTGGTCTATCTAGTCTGTCTGGTTCGTTTGGTCTGGCTGGTTGGTCCGGACGACGAGACAGACCAGAAAGACCGGATAGACCTGACAGACCTCTCCCCCACCCGAGCCTTTCCAGCAATCCGCGACGGCACCGTCGCTTGGCCAGCAGGATAGCCAGGATGGCCGGAGACAGGAGCAGGAGCACAATATTATAAAAGAGACGCCACATATGATGAGCTATCAGCAGTCAGCCCTGGATCAGGGCGCATGAAATGCGAAACAAGCGAGAAATGCGCAACTCACAGTTCGAAGTTCTGGGTTCGACGTTTGAAAAACCTCGAACTATCCCCCGTCTCGCCCGGCCACGGCCTCCTCCGCCTGATCCGTCAGTCGATTCAGGACCGTCTCAAGCTCCAGCCGTGCTGTCTCCAACGCCTGTTCGTCTGCGTCGCGCGGAACCCAGATGGGAGCGCCCCAGAGATAGAGGCCGCGAGACCATGGATAGGGGACCATGAACCGATCCCAGCTCGCGAAGAGTTTTTTTTTGAGCAGGCAAAGGCCAACGGCACAATCGGAAGCCCGCTGGCTTTCGCCAACTGCACCACGCCAAGCTTGGCCACCTGCCGCGGCCCCTTGGGTCCATCGGGAGTCACCACCAGATCATTACCGGACCGTCCGAGCCGGATCAATTCTCGTAGTGCCAGCGCCCCACCCCTGGTGCTCGATCCACGAACCGCCCGATGGCTGAATCGAGAGATGATGCGCGCGATGATCTCTCCATCCTGATGCTGGCTGATCAATACGTTGACCTCAATTCCGCGACGTTCTAACTCTAAGGCGATCATGAGCTGCTGCGCATGCCAGAATGAAAGAATGAAATGCCCCCCCTGACGACGCAAGACCTCCACCGGCTCATAGCCCTGTGAATCGATTGTCATCCTCCGCCCCAGCCCACGAATCACGGCCGCCCCGATCGGAGGAAGCACGGAGAGCTTCAGCCACTGTTCAACTCGTTTTTTCACGCGGACTCCAATTCGACGCTCATCACTCATCGCCGATCACCCATCACAGCAATCTTACGCATCGGCCACATCCTGGAACTGTATGGCATGGAGCCGCTGGTACTGTCCCCCTTGGCGCAAGAGTTCGTCATGCGTCCCCACTTCGACGATCGAACCACGGGACAGAACGATGATCCGATCGGCCCGTTGGATCGTGGAGAGCCGATGGGCAATGACGACCGTCGTCCGATTCTTCATCAAATTGGTCAGCGCCAGCTGCACGACCCGTTCAGACTCGCTGTCCAAGGCCGACGTCGCTTCATCAAGAATAAGCAAAGGGGGGTCACGCAAGATCGCACGGGCAATGGCCAAGCGCTGCCGCTCCCCGCCTGACAGCTTCACCCCCTTCTCCCCCACCACCGTCTGGTAACCCTGGGGAAGACGCTCGACAAAATCATGAGCATAGGCCAATCGCGCCGCCTGAAGAATCTCTTCGTCAGTCGCGTCCTGCCGGCCAAAGGCGATGTTGTTGCGAATGCTGTCGTCGAACAGCACCACATCCTGCGAGACCATCCCGATCTGCGACCGGAGCGAGCGGAGGGTATAGGACTGAATATCGACCCCATCGATGAGAATGCGACCGGCTGTCGGCTCGTAAAAGCGCGGGAGAAGATTGACCATGGAGGTCTTACCGCTGCCACTGCTGCCCACGAGGGCCACCATTTCTCCGGCGCGAATCGTCAAGTTGATGTCGTTCAGCGCCGGCACCATCTGACTCTCATAATGAAACGTGACATCCTCAAACGTCACCGACTGGGCCACCCGCGGTAACTCTAACCAGCCACGATCCCCATCCTGCTCGGTCTTGATGTCCAAGACATCGAAGACCCGCTCCGCCGCGGCCAGCGCCTGTTGAATCGAATTATTGGAGCCGGACAGACGGCGAATCGGCGTATAGGCCATGAACATCGCCGTCAGAAACGAGAAAAACTCTCCCGGCGTCATGGAGCCGGCGATCACGAGGAAGCCGCCATACCAAATAATCGCCGCGACCCCCACGACACCGATCACCTCCATGTGCGACGACCCGATGGAGGAGACCTGAATGGCCTTCATCGTCGTACTGAGGAATGCGCGGTTGCTCTGTTCAAACCGAGCCTCCTCGGTCTCTTCGCGTCCATAGGCCTTTACCATGCGAATACCGGATAACGTCTCTTGCAGGGTGGAGGCCATATCCCCCATCCGTTCCTGACCGCTGGCAGCCAAGGCCCGCAACCGTTTTCCCATCCGCACCATCGTAAAGACGGACAAGGGGATGACAATCACCGAGAGGGCGGCCAGCCGCCAATTCTGATAGAACACCACCCCCATCATGGCCAGGAATGTCAGGCCCTGCTGGAACACATCCTTCAGCACCCCGGCCACGGCATTGGCCATCATCGAAACATCATTCACCACCCGGGACACCAACCGCCCGGAGGTATTCACATCGTGATAGGGAATGGGCAGGCGAATGAGTTTCCCGAACAGTTCCTGCCGCACGTCGGTGATCACCTGATTCCCGACATAATTCATCAGATAGTTTTGCCCGTAATTAAAGACGCTCTTGATCACCGACACAGAGAAGAGGGCAAGCGGAAGGATGATCAGGAGGCTTTCGTTCTTATTGATGAAAATCTCGTCGAGCACCGGCTTGATCAGCCAGGCATAAGCACCGGAGCTGGCAGCCACCAGCCCCGAACAGACGAACGCCGCCACCAGACGGAGCTGATAGGGCTTCAGGTAATGGACTAACCGTGTTAAGCGATCTAGCGTCGACATTCAGACAATGCCACCTGCGCAGCTCGGCGGGAAGCCCCGGGCTCTCCCAATGATTCCCGAACCTGTCGCAGCCCTTCTTGCATGCCAGTATACGCCGACTGATCGCGCAAGAGATGCAGCACCTCCCGACACAACCGCTCGGCCGTCGCCTCATCCTGAATCAGTTCCGGCACGACTGCTCGGCCCGCTACCAGATTGACCAGCCCGATCCATTTCACGTTGATCAGCCACCGCGCCAACCGATAGGTCACCGGCGTCGTTTTATACAGGAGCACCATGGGAGTCCCGACCACCGCCGCCTGCAACGTGGCGGTCCCGGACGCAATCAACAACACATCGGAAAGGGCCATCACCTCACTGGACTGATCATAGGCCACGCGCACCGGCACAGGACTCTGCTTCAGAATAGACTGGAGCAGACGATCGTCAATCGACGAAGCCTGCGCCAGGATGAATTGCATGTCCGGCTCGACCGCGAGCAGTTGCGCCGCCGCCTGGAGGAGGACAGGCAGGAGCATGTGCACTTCCCCGACGCGGCTCCCCGGCAACAACCCGACGACCGGCGCAGACTCGTCCAAACCGAATTGGGCTCGCAGCTTCGCACGGTCGTACTGGGGCGCGACGACATCGAGCAGGGGATGGCCGACAAACGTACAAGGCACGCCGGCGCGGCGATAGAGTTCCGCCTCGAAGGGCAGGATGACGACGACATGATCGACCCGGCGCTGAATCCATTTCATGCGCCCTGGCCGCCAAGCCCATATTTGCGGGGCAATGTAGTAGAGGACCCGTCGTCCGGCGGATTTGGCGACCCGGGCGAAATGAAAATTCAGCCCCGGGTTATCGATCAGGACAACGAGATCCCACGCCTCGGCCTTCAACACCCGCCTGATGGCCAGCACACGCTGCACCATGGCACGAATGGCGGACAACCCGATCAAGCCCATCACGTCCAGCTGCGGGACACCCGGCACCAGGCTCACGCCTGCAGCACGCATCGCAGCCCCGCCGATTCCCACCAGCTCAGCCTGTGGATTGAGCTCCATGATGGCCTTAGCCAAATTGGCCCCGTGGAGATCTCCCGAGGCTTCACCTGTTACGATTAAAATTCGCATAACCTCTGTGGAAGGGGTAGAGGGGTAACGGGGTAAGGGGGTAGGGGACGAAACACCGCTGCCTTCTATCCCGTTACCCCTTTATCCCGTTATCCCTTTAATGTCCCCTTATCCCTTCCTCATGCCGGGCGGCAAAGGCCTCAATGGCCTGTATGACTTGCTGCGCGACTTCCACGGCCGCTGCGCCATCCTCACCAGAGACGATCGGCCTCGTGCCGGTGCTGGCTGCATGAAGAAACGAGGCGAGTTGCAACTTCAAGGGTTCCTCGTCTCCCCCCTGCAGCTGTTCAACCTCGACGGTCGGCTTCTCCCCTGCCTTGACGCTACGTCGGGAAATCATGCCATGACGAGCCTGAAAATCGATCGCCACATAACTGTCTCGCTGGAAGAGACGGAGCCGGCGCATCTTCGTCGTCGACACGCGGCTGGAGGTCAGGTTGGCCACGCAGCCGCTCTTGAACTGAATCCTGGCGTTGGCAATATCGATCGAGGAAGATAACACTGCCACCCCTGCCGCACGGACCTCTTCGACAGGGCCTGGATTCAAGGAGAGGACGAGATCCAAATCATGGATCATTAAGTCTAAGACCACGTCCACGTCCGTTCCCCGTTCACTGAAGCTGCTGAGACGATGACATTCGATAAAGACAGGCCGCCCGATATGGGGCCGCATCAGCGTCATGATCGGATTGAATCGTTCGCTGTGGCCCACTTGCAGGCAACAGCCCTTCTGTGTGGCCAGCTGCACCAACTCCTGCGCCTCTGCCGGCGTAACGGCAAGCGGCTTTTCGACCAGAACATGTTTGCCCGCTAAGAGACAGGCCTTGGCGACGGCATAATGGCCGGACGTGGGCACCGCCACACTCACGACATCAATGTTCCGCAGCAATTCATCAACCGTCTGAAAGACCGGCACCCCATGCCGATCTGCAACCGTCTGCGCCCGCTCGACCGACTGATCCGTCACGCCGATAAGCTGAGCCCCCGGCAAAGAGGCATAGAGGCGCGCATGGTGCTGACCGAGATGTCCGACGCCGATGACACCTGCCCGAATCGACTTCATGGGATACACCGAAAGTGATGAATGATGAGTGATGAGTGACGAGATGAGAGAAAGAGAACAGACACATCAGCGCGCTTCTTTGCCAGACACTCATCACGCATCACGGCTCACCCATCACGCCTGCCTTGATCCCGACAATGGCAATGTTGGCAGCCTTGGCCTTCGCCAACATGATCTCGCGATCCAGCAGGATCGTCCGGCCGGCTTCAATCGCCAGCACGGAGGCCTTGACCGATGCCATCACCTCGATGGTCCTTGGGCCCACGGCCGGGAGGTCGAATCGCATGTCCTGCTGCGGCTTCGATCGTTTAACCACCACCGCCCCGGCTTTGGCCAAATCGCCACCGCGCTTAATGGCCTCGTCAGTACCTTCGACCGCCTCCACCGCCACCACCACGCGATCTTTGATCACGACACATTGCCCGATGTCGAGGCGCCCGATGTCATGCGCCACGTCCCAGCCATAGCGGATGTCTTCCCACTCTTTTTCCGATGGAGTCCGCGCAGTCAAGGATCCCTCTTCCACGAGAATCCCCTCAAGCCCGAAGGTCGACTCACAGATGGCAATCCCTTCGCTCTCAAGCTCCTTCGCGAATTCGCGCAGGATGTCGTCGTCTTTCCAGAGCGCCAATCTCGTCGCCAGGGCCAGGGTGCGAAAGTCAGGCCGCACGGTGGTAAAGACATGGGTCTTTTTGATCCCGCCCAACATCACGGCCTGATGCACATCGTCTTCCTTGAAGGCCTTGATCAACTTGCTGAGCTGGCCGATCTTAATCCAATGAATCCGATCCACATGGCTGGCCAACTCCGGCTCTGTCTCGCCTTCATGCGCCACAGCCGACACGTGATAGCCGAGCTTTCTGGCGTTGTCCGCAAAGATAATCGGAAACCGGCCATTGCCGGCAATCAGCCCGAGTCGCTCGCCATTGGTCACATGAGGCAATAATGCCACCGGCTTACTCCTCATCCTCTTGGTCTTTGCCGACGGACCGGCAGATACCGCGTTTCGTTCCCTCCAGAAACCCCACAATAGTCATGACATCCGGTTGGTCCCCGAACTCGATCTTGGCCAGCTTGGCCGCCTCAGAGGTCCGATGCCCCGACCGGAAGAGCATGTCGTAGGCCCGTTTCAGCACAGAAATCCGATCGGTCGAAAACCCCTGCCGGCGCAACCCCACTGAGTTGAGGCCATACATTCGCGCACGATAGCCCCCGGCCGCCCGCATGAACGGCGGGAGGTCCTGCCCAAGGGCGCAACAGCCGCCGACCATGGAGTAGGACCCGATTCGCACATGTTGATGGATACCGGTCAAGCCCCCGATGATGGCATGATCGCCAATCGTGATATGGCCGGCTAAACTGGACGCATTGGCCATGATGATATGGCTGCCAAGATGACAATCATGGGCCACGTGCACATAGGCCATCAAGAAGTTCTTGGACCCGATGGTGGTCACGCCCCCGCCTTGGACCGTCGCCCGGTTGACCGTGACATATTCCCGGAGAATATTGTCGTCGCCGATCACCACTTTGGTCGGTTCACCCTTGTAATTAAGATGCTGGGGCGGGGCACCGATCGACACAAACGGATGCAGCTCGCACCGCGCGCCGATCTCCGTCCAACCATCGACGGCAACATGAGACACGAGACGGGTCCCTGGCCCGATGGTCACATGTTCGCCGACCACGCAAAAGGGACCGACGGTGACGTCAGCGGCCAATGTGGCATTGGGGTGGATAATGGCACTCGCATGAATCTGCACACGGACCTCCAGTGATGAGCAATCAGTGATGGGTGAGGGGTTCCGGTTGACCGCTATCCCGTCCAAACTCGTCACGCATCACGCATCACCCTTCACGGCCTTCTCTTCAGTCACCATCGCCGTCACTTCGGCTTCACAGACGAGTTCATCTTCGACAAACGCCTTCCCCTGCATCTTCCAGAAGGGCGCCCGCTTCTTCACGACATCGATCTCAAACCGCAATCGATCGCCCGGCACGACCGGCTTTCGAAACTTCGCCCCATCGATACCGGTCAGATAGACGACCGGACGCGTGGCGTGTCCCATCGACTTAAACGCCAGCAACGCGCCCACTTGCGCCATGGCCTCAAGGATCAACACCCCCGGCATGACCGGACGTCCAGGGAAATGCCCTTGAAAAAACGGTTCATTGATCGTCACGTTCTTGATCCCGACAATCCGCTTGTCCGGATCTAACTCCTGCACACGATCGACCAGGAGAAAGGGATACCGGTGAGGCAAGAGGGCCTGAATCTCAGCTTGTTCCATCACGGACATCGGCAGAACCTCCTCTATCAGAATGCTGAAAAAGTCTGCCAGCTTCGTTCTCGCATCGCTCAGAGGCTCAACGTACCGCAAGGGTACGCCTCACCTCTTCGCTCGCTGCGGCCTTGCTGGACAGCCTTTTGAGCATCCTGATGCTTATATTGACATCAACACCAACAAGAAAGATTTTAATGGCGCTGCTTCAAATTCAGGGATGGAGGCTGACTGATCTTCCATTGCGCGCGTCCAACGAGGCCGGTTCATCTGGTCTATCAGGTCTATCTCGTCTATCTCGTCTATCTGGTCGATCGGACTGGAAATTCATCCAGGAGAACCGGACAGACCAGACAGACCATCCAACCAGACAGACAAAACCCTTGTGCGTTGCGCGAGCACAGAAGATCATCAGCCTCCATCCCCTTCTCTTCTACTTGTTCAGCCGATCGAACTCCTTCATGACCTGATCGGTCAAATCCAATCCTGGCTGGTGATAGATCACGATCTTGATCATCGCCTCATTCCCTTTATCGATAATCGCGCTGTACCCGTTCTTCTCCGCCACAGCCTGCGCAACTGTTTGCACTTTCTTCGAATACTCCGCCACCATGTCGCGCTGCTTCTGCTGAATCTCGCGATTAAAATCGCCCAGGCGCCGTTGATAGCTCTCCAGCTTGGCCTGGAACTGCGCCTGTTTCTCCTGCTTCGCGCTATCGGTCAGCTTCCCGCCCTGAATCGTCTGCTCCAACTCTTTCAGTTCCAGATCGTCGGCATTGATGATCTTCTGCCTGGTCGTGGAGTAGGCCTTGAGTTCTTCCAGGGCCCGCTTGCCGGCCTTGGACTGTTCGAGGACCGCTTGCTGGTCCATCACCGCAACCTTCAGGGTTTCAGCCGACAGCCCTGGCGCCACCATCATCAGCCACAATCCCACCGCACTGATCAGACCGGCCACTCTCGTTCGTTCCATCACGTCCTCCCCTTTGTCCTCACAACCTCGTCTATCTGGTCTGTTCGGTCTATCTAGTCTGTCTCGTGCAGTTAGGGCCTCCGGATCAAACGACAAAACAAACTGGACAGACCGAACAGACCAGAGAGACTGGTTACGGATATTCACGATTAAATTCCTCGATCACGTGACCGGTAATGTCGAGCCCTTCTTCGCTATACAGGGTGGCGCCGCCCTTGCCCTTATCCATGACGACCTGCAAGCCAAGACGTTTGGATACTTTGCCCACGACCAGCTCCACTTTCTCGCGGAATCCTTCAAGCACGTCCTTCTGCTTTTCCTGAACCTCCCGGTTCATCTCGCTCGCCTTCTGCTGATACTCCGCCATCCGGCGCCGGAACTGCTCTTCCCGCTCCCGTTTCGCCGTCGGGCTCAGCACGCTGGCCTGCCGCCCGAAATCTTCTTCCATCCGGCGGAGTTCTTTCTCCTCCATCTCGATCAAAGACTGGCGATTTTTGGCGAACACGCCCAAAGACTCCTTGGCCTTCTTCCCCGCATTCGTCTCGCTCAGAAGACGGCCCGGATCGACGACGCCGACCTTTCCCTCAACCTTCGCCCCGCCGCCAGCGCAGCCGACGACAAGAACCAGGCTCAGGACAAGACCGGTCATCGAGACACCTATTCGCACCGCACGCTCAACCAACGTCACACCGCTACCCCTCACGCGTAATCATCCGCTTGCTCTCAGAATAGAGAACCGATCGTAAACTCGAAGACCCCTTCCCGCTCACCTGCACGCGGGCTCAAATTAATTCCATAAGCTGCCCGCAAGGGGCCGAACGGGGAGATCCATCGCCCTTCCAATCCGGCCGATTTCCGCAAGCTCCCCAATGACACCGCTTCGTTATCGTCGAACCCTTTTCCATAGTCGAAGAAGATCACTCCGTTCAGTTTCGCATCGGAGGAAATCGTAAAGATAAAGTCGTTATTGAAAATCAACTCTTTGTTCGCGCCAAGCAACGTCTGGCTGGTGGTCACAGGGCCCGCGCGCCCGAACACAAATCCGCGCATCGTGTTGATACCGCCGACAAAGTATCGCTCCGTCAATGGAATCGCTTTCCCGTCTATGCCGACTGCGGCGCCATAGCGCGCGTGAACGGCCACCCGCGTGTCGAGGGGCAGCGGCACATATTTAATGGCATCAAAATAATATTTATAGAAGTTATTGGTCCCGCCCAGGTAGGGCGTTCCCAGGTCAAATCCCACAGAGCCTCGCCAACCATTGCGGGGATCCAGATAGTAGTCTCTGGTGTCGCGGGCCAACGAGGTCCGGAACCCGGTCGTCGTCTGCTTCCCGAGCTGCCGACAGACCATCGGGAACAGATCCGGACAAATCCCCTCTTGTGGATCGCTGAAATTCAATTGTTCCGCAAACAGGCTGATGCTCCCGCTGGCATATTCGGAGAGCCAACGGCCGAACGTCAAACTCGCGCCGGCCTTCTTCTCATAATAGGTGACATAGTTGGTCATGCTGCGGTAGACGTCCAGCTGCATCGAGGTTAAGGAATCGTTCAAGTACGGATTACGAAGCGTGATCAACCCTAATGTCCGCTGCTGTCCCAACTGACCGCGGATTCGTCCCATCCAGCCATTCCCGCCGAGATTCCCTTCCGTAATGTCGGCAATGGCCACCAACTTGTCCAAGGTGCTGAATCCGCCGCCGATGCTGAACTGGCCGGTCGGCTTTTCTTTCACACGGACATTCAAATCGACCTTATCAGGACCGACCTGCGCAGGAAGGATTTCCACTGTTTCGAAAAAGTTCAGGTTGTTGAGCCGCTGAAAGCTCCGCTTCAACGCGGGGGTATCGATCACGTCCTGCTCGTCCACGCGGACTTCACGGCGAATCACATTGTCTTTAGTCTTGTCGTTCCCGTTGATGTTGATCTGACGGATCCGCATCATCTCCCCCTCCTTGAGGGTCAGGGTGATGGTGGCGGTCCGGTCCTCCATGTTCGGAGTCACCGCGGGCGAGACATCGGCAAAGGCGTAGCCTTTACTGCCATAGAGATCGTTCAGGCGGGTAATCTCGTCACGGATTTTCTGACGTTGAAAAATCTCCCCTACTTTAATCTTTAGTCCCTGACGAAGCTCCGGATCTTCGTATACCGTATTCCCGCGGAACCCGACTTCGGCCACAGTGAAGGGCTCCCCCTCCATCACCGTGTAGGTCACGACGAACCATTTCTTATCGTCGCTCAGCACTACAGACGGCAATCCGACCTGGACGTTCAGATAGCCCTTGTTGAGCAGGATCTCTTTGATCCGCTCGGCGTCGTTGTTCATTTCTTCCCGCTTCAAGACGCCGGCATCCGAGAGAAACGAGGGCAGCTTCAACTGCGTGAGAGGGCCGTGCCAGGGCACCCATTCCCGCGTCGCCATCACCTTGAACATTTCGTCTTTCGTCGCCGCATGCAGCCCGTCAAACACGACCGTCTTGACGCGCGCCTTGCTCCCCTCTTTCACGAAAAACGTCAGGCGCTTCCGATCCTCGTCCAAGGTCTGCACGATAGGGGTCACATGGCAATCGAAATAACCGTCTTCCTGGTAGGCCAGCCGAATCTTTTCCGCACTCTCTTTGGCCTGCGGTTGATCGAGAAAGGCTTGGCTCTTGATCGTGATCTTCTCTTTGAGCTTATCGTCGCTCAGCTCTTGATTCCCGTCGAACACGATCTCCGTAATAAACGGTTTCTCGCGAACCAGAAAGGCCAGGGCCACCCCGCCCGCGCCTTGCTCCGTCTCCATCTGCACGTCTTCAAAGAACCCGGTTTCGTAGAGAATTTTGATTTGTCCGCGGACATTCTCGGGGGTGTAGAGATCGCCGGGTTTCAACGTCAAGCGTCCGGCAATGGCCGGCAGCTCGATCCGCTTGTTCCCGCGAATCTCAACCGCCGTGACTTTCACCCCGGCCTGCTCCGCAGCAGCCGCAAGAATCCCTCCCTGCTCCTCGGCAGCCGCACGCATCGGCATGCCCCCGCAGGCCATAGTGATGAACAGCGCCATGAGAAGCCAGCGAGGCCCGGATGAACCGCAGGTCCGCCTCATAGGATCTGAATCCCACAAGAAGAAGAGAAGGAAGATATGAACAACAGCATAGGCACCCCTAACGTTGGTCCTGACCGTACAGTCTGCGCACTTCGCGCAAACCAGTCCCTTTGCAACATGCATGCAAAACTCCCGGATTATATTGGGCAAGTATTTGAATGTAAAGCGGACCGTCACATTATTTGCACAAGATGGCGCAGGCCACACGCGAGGAGCGAGACTCGCAAGACCTGCAACCCCGGCATTCCTTGACATCCCCTACCCCATCACATAGTATCGAAACATGTCACGCTTCGACGTACGCAAAGCCGTGATTCCCGCCGCAGGCCTCGGTACCCGCTTCCTTCCCGCGACGAAAGCGTCTCCCAAAGAGATGTTGCCGTTGGTCGATAAACCGCTAATTCAGTATGCGGTGGAAGAAGCGGTCGCCTCCGGGATCGAAGATATTATTATCATCACCGGACGGGGCAAACGGGCGATCGAGGATCACTTCGACCGCTCCGTCGAACTGGAAGAAAACCTCAAGGGCAGCGGCAAAGCGCAGCTCCTGAGCCAGATGCGGCACATCTCCACCCTCGCGAACTTCTGCTATGTCCGTCAACCGGAAGCCCTCGGACTGGGCCATGCGGTGCTCTGCGCCCAACGGCTGATCGGGGACGAGCCCTTTGCCGTCATTCTCGGCGACGAAATCATCGACGCCCCGGTGCCAGGGCTTGCCCAGCTCATTCATGCCTACAAGAAACGACAGGGTGCGATCCTCGGCGTGCAGGAAGTGCCTCACCATGAAGTCAATCGCTACGGGATCGTGTCGCCCAAAACCATTGCAGCAGGGATCCATCGGGTCGAAGGCCTCATTGAAAAACCGTCGCCGGCCGAAGCCCCGTCCAATCTCGCAGTGATCGGTCGCTACGTCCTGCCGCCGGAGATTTTCACCATCCTGAGAAAGACTACGCCCGGGAAAAATGGCGAGATCCAATTGACCGACGCCCTCCGGGAATTAGCCAAAAAGTTCCCGATGTATGCCCTGGAGATCCAGGGACAACGGTACGATGCCGGGGACAAGTTGGGGTTTCTCATTGCCACCGTCGAGTTCGCGCTCAAGAACCCCTCCCTGGGACCGGACTTCGGCGAATATCTGCGGAATCGCCTGAAGTCTCTCGAAAAACGCAGCACGCCACGATCACGAAAAGTCTAAACACAACACCGCTCACTCACGACTGCACACAACGCTGGGACACACCGATGAACGATCCGATAGAAGAAGACTTGCAGCCGCCCCAAAACGCCGAAATCCCGGACCACCTTCCGCTCTTGCCGGTCAGGGACATCGTCGTCTTCCCCTACATGGTCCTCCCTCTCTTCGTCGGACGGGACATGTCGATCAAAGCGATCGAGGCCGCGCTCGCTGGCAACCGAATGATTTTCCTCGCCACGCAAAAGGCCCTGGACGTCGAAAATCCGACGGCGGAAGATATTCATACCATCGGCACGGTCGGCATCATCATGCGCATGCTGAAGTTGCCGGACGAACGCATCAAGGTGCTCGTGCAGGGGATCTCGAAAGCCAAGATCACGAGCTATATTCAGACCGAGCCCTACTACTCCGTACGCATCAGCAAGTTCCCTGAACAGAAGTCGGTCGGTGCCGCCTTGGAAACCGAAGCCACCATGCGAACGGTCAAGGAGCAGATCGAACGGCTCGTAGGCCTCGGGAAAGTCTTGATCCCCGACGTGATGGTCGTCATCGAAAATCTCGAAGACCCGGGCCGTCTCGCCGACATGGTGGCCTCCAATCTCGGCCTCAAGGTCGAGATCACCCAGGCCGTCCTGGAAATCATCGACCCGATCAAGCGCCTCCGGCACGTCAGCGAGATCCTCGGCAAGGAAATCGAAGTCCTCTCCATGCAACAGAAGATTCAAGCCCAGGCCAAGGGGGAGATGGACAAGACCCAACGCGAATACTTCCTGCGCGAGCAACTCAAGGCCATTCAAAAAGAACTGGGCGAACTCGACGAACGGGCGGAAGAAATCACCGAGTTCCGCAAACGGATCGCCGAATTGAAGATGCCGGAGAAAGTGCTAAAGGAAACCGAGAAACAGCTCAAGCGCCTGGAGAAGATGCACCCGGACACTGCTGAATCCGCGACCGTCAGAACCTACATCGAGTGGATCGTGGAACTGCCCTGGTCTAAGCGGTCGCAGGACAATCTCGACCTCAAGGCTGCCTCCAAAGTCCTGAACGAGGACCACTACGACTTGGAGAAGGTGAAGGAACGGATACTTGAGTATCTCGCCGTGCGAAAGCTCAAAGACAAAATGAAGGGGCCGATTCTCTGTTTCGTCGGACCGCCCGGCGTCGGGAAAACCTCGCTCGGGAAATCGATCGCCCGCGCCCTGGGCCGCGAGTTCGTCCGCATCAGTCTCGGCGGCGTCCGCGACGAAGCCGAAATCCGCGGTCATCGCCGCACCTATGTCGGCGCGCTCCCAGGCCGGATCATTCAAGGCATGAAACAAGCCGGCACCAACAACCCGGTCTTCATGCTGGACGAAGTCGACAAGGTCGGCATGGATTTTCGGGGCGACCCCTCCGCAGCCTTGCTGGAAGTCCTGGACCCGGAGCAAAACAACTCGTTCACGGACCATTACCTGGGCGTGCCGTTCGACCTGACCGACGTCCTGTTCATTGCCACGGCCAACCTGATCGACCCCATCCTGCCCGCCTTGCGCGACCGGATGGAAGTGATCAGCATCCCCGGCTATACCGAAGAAGAAAAGCTGGGCATCGCCCAGAAATATCTGATTCCCCGCCAACTCAACGAGCACGGCATCACCGAGAAACATGTCCGCATCGCGGAGCCGGCGGTGCGGCAGATCATCGCCAACTATACGCGTGAAGCCGGCGTCCGGAACCTTGAGCGAGAAATCGCCAACGTCATGCGCAAGGTGGCCAAGAAAGTGGCGGAAGGCAAAGGCGTCGGGTTCCCCGTCAATCCGGACAACCTGCACAAGTATCTCGGCGTCCCCAAGTTCGTGCCGGAAGAAGAATTGACGATCGACGAAATCGGCGTGGCCACCGGGTTAGCCTGGACTGAGTCCGGCGGCGACGTGCTCTACATCGAAGCCACGGCCATGAAGGGCAAAGGGCAACTGACCCTCACCGGCCAGCTGGGCGACGTGATGAAGGAATCAGCACAGGCCGCCTTGAGCTATGTCCGGTCGCGCGAACGTACCCTCGGCATCAATCCCGATGTGTTCACCACGCAGGATCTCCATATCCACGTGCCGGCCGGAGCGATTCCCAAGGACGGACCCTCGGCTGGCATTACCATGGCCACCGCCATCGCCTCGACCCTGTCCCAAATCCCGGTCCGCCGCGATCTGGCCATGACCGGCGAGATCACGCTCCGGGGACGGGTGCTCCCTATCGGGGGCTTGAAAGAGAAACTCTTGGCGGCCAAACGGGCCAAGCTCACCACCGTGATCCTTCCGAAACGCAACAGGAAGGACCTCGACGAAATTCCCAAGCATATCCTGAAGGGCATCCAGCTTGTCTTTGCCGACACCATGGATGATGTGATGAAGGTGGCGCTCCGACGGGGACCGAAAACCACCAGCCCCAAGGGGAAGGCCAACGCGCCGAAGCCACAGCCTAAAAAGCAGGCCAGCCGCGCAAAGACAGGACGAGCCACCCGTTCACTGCCGGCACAGGCAGCCACCAGGGCCACGACGCCCCGCTAACATGGCATCCAAGGCCCGGCCGAAACCTCGCAGCGCGATTCGCGAATTCGATCTCATTCGCACACTTCAGCAACGGCATAGTCGCAACGATCCCTCGGTGATCCGAGGGATCGGCGACGATGCGGCCGTCGTGACCTCAAAAGCAAGCCAATGGAGCCTCCTGACCACCGATCTGTTAGCAGAGGGCATTCACTTCGATCTCCGAACCGCCACGATGGCCGATATCGGATTTCGCGCCGCATCGGCGAATCTCAGCGACATCGCAGCAATGGGAGGCAGGCCTCAGTATCTGCTCGTGTCTCTGGCCATTCCTCGCACCGGTACCAGCAACCAAGTCCATCAACTCTACCAAGGCATGATGGCAGCCTGCCGCCCGCATCACGTCGCACTCATTGGCGGGGATACATCGGCCTCCGCCGGTGGATGGTTTATCAGCGTCACGCTGGTCGGAATGGTCCCGCCCCGCAAAGCTCTGTTCCGGAACGGTGCACGAAGCGGAGATCTGCTATATGTGACCGGCACAGTCGGTGATTCCTTGGCAGGCCTGATGCTCTTGAACGAACCGCCCAGCAAGAAACAGCGCCCTCGCGTTACGGCGCTCTCGACCAGACACAAACAATTTCTGATCGGACGACATCTCCATCCGACAGCACGGCTCG
>JAPLLI010000192.1 GCA_026387615.1 Nitrospirota bacterium | reverse complement strand
TCCACCGCCTCGGCCTGTTCCATAAGCCAGGTAGCCGAGGGGCCATTCGTAGGCAGCCCTAGGGAAAAGGAGGCGAGGAGGGTCCAGAGGGCCAGGATGCGGATGATCCACCGTTGATGCATGGCGATCGAGATCCTTTGCCGAGCCATATCTTGCGTATAATTCGTAAGGAAAGACCGTAGCATGGGGTTTTGAAGTGGGTCAACGTGGGGATAATGACCAGGGGCGAGAGGCTTTGCTTGCCAAGACCCGTTTGTTAGAATGCTGCGGCGAGATTGGCATCAGGCTCCAGCGCCCCTGAATCCCGCAAGATCATGTGTCGTCCACAGTCGGTTCACCGGTAATTTTTCTCCATGCGTAAAGCGAAAATTGTCTGTACGATCGGTCCGGCCAGCGCGGAACCGTCCATCCTCGAACAACTGATCACGAGCGGGATGAACGTGGCCCGCCTCAACTTCTCTCATGGTACGCATGAGTCGCATCGAGCGGCGATTGCTTCGATCCGCGCCGTGGCGGAGCGGTTGCATCTGCCGGTTGCGATTCTGCAGGACTTGCAGGGGCCACGAATCCGGGTCGGCGCGCTCGATGAAGCAGGCATCGAGGTGACGGCAGGACAGCGGATCAGGCTCGTCGGGGGCCTGCTCCGGTCGGGCGGCCAGATCGGCAGCCAGACCCTGGCCCCTTCCTCTGTCACGGAGATTCCCGTCGTCTATCCGCAGTTGGCTCGCGACGTGCGGCCGGGGGCTCGCGTCTTAATCGATGACGGACTGATTGAATTGCTCGTGACCACGGTGAGTGGCGGGGCGGTCGAGTGCCAGGTCCAGGCCGGCGGGCGGATCCGGTCCCACAAGGGGATCAATCTGCCAGGCACCACGATCAGCGCCCCCACGCTCACGGACAAGGACCGGAAGGATATTCGGTTCGGCGTCGCGGAAGGCGTGGACTATATGGCGCTCTCGTTTGTGCGGGGGCCGGAAGATGTGCAGGCGGCGCGGCGTCTGGTGTTGGAATGCGGGGGCGACCAGCCGATCATCGCGAAGATTGAACGGGCGGAAGCCATCGCGTCGTTAGATGCCCTGTTGGAAGAAGCGGACGGGGTCATGATTGCCCGGGGGGACTTGGGTGTGGAGATGGGGCCGGAAGTCGTGCCGATCCTCCAGAAGCGGATTATTACGAAAGCGAATCACTATCGCCGGTTGGTGATTACCGCCACGCAAATGCTTGAGTCCATGACGCAGCATCCCAGCCCGACCAGGGCGGAAGCCTCCGATGTGGCCAACGCGATCTTCGACGGCACCGATGCGGTGATGCTCTCGGCGGAAACCGCCCGCGGGCAATATCCGGTTGAATCGGTGCAGGTGATGGATCGCATCGTTCGTGTGGCAGAGGGTGAGACTCAGTTCCTGACCGTGGGCTCAGCCGATCCTGAGAGTCGCGCGATTCCTGAGGCGATGTGCGAGGCCGCCGCTTCGGCTGCCGATGCGACAGCGGCGGCCGCGATTGCCACGTTCAGCGAGTCCGGTGCGACAGCCAGGTTGCTGTCGAAACAACGACCGGCCGCGCCCATTGTGGCCTTTACCCCGCACGAGGCCGTGTGCCGGAGGATGGCGCTCTATTGGGGCGTGCTGCCCAGGCTGATGGCCAGAGTCCAGAACCCTGACGAGCGTGTCCGCGCGGTCGAGCAACGATTAATGGAGGAGCGGGTGGTTCAAACGGGAGACTGCGTGGTGCTGCTCTCCGGGACCGTGACGGGACAGTTGGGAGGCACGAATGTCATGAAACTCCACCGGATTGCATCATGAACCGCCGGAGGTTGACCCGGCTGGTTCTCTGTCTCGTGCTGATCGGAGGGCTGTCCCTCGCGAGCCTTGTGTCGGCGCAGACCGGCTCCCTCGACCATTCTCCAGCCGACGTGGTGAAACGATATTTTGGGCTTGATTATAAGGGAGCTCGGCTCGATGCCCTGTCGATCGAGACGGTCTCAGCCTTTACGGCGTGGCATGAGGAGCCGACGTGGGGGCATGTCGTCGTCATTCGCAGCTTTACGGTCGCGGATCATTATCGCCAATGGGAGGTGATCGATAGGATGGAAGTCGTGATTCCTGTCACCTTTCAGGTCGTCGGGTCGGTCTATCTGGAAACGGCCGGTTTCATCCAGGGGGCCGAGACGGAAGAGGTGCGTGTTCGCGTGAAGGCCGTCAACAATCGCTGGAGGATTATCGAGCCGATGCTGCCCCCTCATGTGGGACAGAAGCGGATGGCAAACATTGTGCGCGAGGCCTGGCTGAAGGAAACGGACCAGGCGAAACGAGACCGTCTCGATCTGTTGCGGGACGAGTTGCGAAAGGCCAAATGATGGGAAAGACGTCGGTCGAGTTGTTGATTTTCGATTTGGACGGCACGTTGATCGAGTCCAAATGGGATATTGCCGCTTCCGTGAATCTCACGTTGGCCGAGCTGGGGTTGCCGCAGCGGCCGATCGAGGAGATCTTCGGGTTCGTGGGGGACGGAGTGCGGCAGTTGCTGCGCTTGTCGGTCGGCGAGAATAGTCGGGTCACCTACGAGGAGATCTTGCGGGTGTTCCGGAGTCAGTACTTGGCCCATTGCCTTGATCGCACGACCTTCTATCCCGGCATTGGAGCCATGTTGACGCATTTTTCCGCCAAGCGGAAGGCGGTGGCCACCAATAAAGCGATCGAGTACACGAACGTGATTCTCCAGGGGTTAGGGGCGGACCATTTCGAATACGTCGTCGGAGGCGATCACGGGTTTGGCTTGAAACCGGAGCCCGGCATGTTGCTGCATGTGATGAAAGAATTGAATGTGTCGCCCGAACAGACCGTGCTTATCGGGGACAGCACCAACGACATCAATGGCGGGCATAACGCCGGCATTCGCGTCTGTGCGGTCGGCTATGGGATGGGGAACCGCGTCAAGATGGAAGCCTGTCAGCCGGATTGGTTTATCGAACGGCCGGAAGAATTAATGGAGCTCTTTATATGAGGATTCAAGCGTCGCTCGTATCTCGTGAAGCGTATCTCGTGAAAAGACCAGACGAGGTTCTCGGCGTTCAATCCTTATTCCTTCCTGCGCTTCACGCTTCACGCTTCACGGCTCTGATCGTTGCCATGGCTCTCAGCCTCAGTTTCGACCTCAATCCGACATTTGCGGCCTCGCCCAGCTTGGTGGACCGTGTGGTGGAACAGAAGCTGGCGAATGGCTTGACCGTGCTCATGGTCGAGCGGCATCAGACGCCCGTGGTCTCCCTCAACATGACCTTCCGGGTCGGAGGGGTGAACGAGCAAATCGGCCAGACAGGCCTGGCGCACCTTTACGAACATATGGCCTTCAAGGGCACGAGGACGGTGGGAACGAAGAACTACGAGCAAGAGCGTCCTGTCCTGGAAGAACTGTTTCGCGTGGGAACTGAGTTGGAGCAGCGGCAACGGGACCTCGCCAAGAGGAATCAGGAGAAACCGGCCAGCCCCGAAGAACGCGCTGCCGTCGAGCGCCTGCAAAAACGATTCACGGAGCTACAGGAACAAGCAGGACAGTTTGTGGCAGGCAATGAGATGGCTTTGCTCTACCAGCGACATGGCGGGGTCGGCCTCAATGCCTCGACCGGCAAGGACCTGACCCGCTACATGATCAGCCTTCCGGCGAATCGTCTGCCCCTGTGGGCTGCGCTCGAAGCCGATCGCATGGCGTATCCGGTCCTTCGCGAATTCTACAAAGAACGAGGCGTGGTGATGGAGGAGCGGCGGTTGCGAAACGATGACAGCGCGAACGGTCTGTTGTTCGAAACCTTCACCTCAGCCGCCTTCCGCGCTCATCAGTACGGCATCCCGACGATCGGTTGGGAGTCGGATATTTTGTCGCTCACGCCGGCCGACACCGAAGCGTTCTTCAAATCCCATTACGGTCCCGATAATGCGACGATCGCCATCGTCGGCGATATCAATCCGAAGGAAGTCATGGCCTTGATCGAGCAGACCTTCGGCAAAATTCCGGCTGCGCCTCCGCAGCCTTCAATCGTGACGGTCGAGCCGCCGCAACGGGGGGAGCGTCGCGTGGAAGTGGAGTTCGATGCCGAACCCTCTGTGGCCATCGGGTTTCATAAGCCTGCTTTAGGTTATCCGGACGATTATGTCTTCGACGTGATCGATGCGGTGCTGACCGAGGGCCTCACCTCCCGGCTCTATGCGAATCTGGTTCGCGACCAACGGATTGCCGCCTCGGTCAATTCCGATTCGAATTATCCAGGGGTCCGTTCCCCGAACCTGTTCGTGTTCAGCGCTACACCGCTCGCGCCCCATACGACGGCGGAAGTCGAGGCGGCCATCTATGCTGAGCTCGAACGGCTCAAGACGGAACCAGTCTCCGCCAAGGAGCTGGAAAAGGTGTTGAATAATCTCGACGCGGATTTAGTGCGGGCGCTCCGGTCCACCGGAGGCCTCGCCTCTCAGTTGGCCCTCTATCAGACGGTGGCGGAAGATTGGCGCTATGCATTGAAGGCCCGGGACAAAATTGCGGCGGTGACGCCGGCTGATATTCAGCGGGTGGCGGCTGAGTATTTTACGAAGACGAACCGGACGGTGGCCACCTTGGTGAAGAAGGCCGGAGAAAAAAAGATCGCGACGGCGCCGAAGCAGGAGGTGGCGCGATGAAGAACGTGAAACGGGAAACGAGAAATGTGAAACGATGGAGCGTTGTGCTCTGCGCGATGGTCATGGCGGTTGCCCTTCCGGCATTGACCGCCTGTGCCGGAAATCTGGCGCTGGGCGATCCCAGGCAGATGACATTCAAGCCGGTTGAGTTTACTCCGCCAGAACCGGATCGCGTGGTGCTGGAAAACGGGATCATCGTTTATCTGTTAGAGGACCATGAGCTGCCCTTGGTCAGCATCACCGCCACCATGAAAACGGGAGGCTGGCTCGATCCCGCCGATAAGGTTGGCTTGGCATCCTTGACCGGTTCCCTCATGAGGACCGGCGGCGGTGGTGGTCTGTCGGCGGAACGAGTGGATGAAGAGCTTGAGCAGTTCGCCGGGGATGTCGGCATTTCGATCGGCCGCCAATCTGGCTCCGCCTCGCTCGACGTCCTGAGTAAGGATCTGAAGCGGGGGCTCCAGATTTTTTCGGGACTGATCCGGACTCCGGCTTTTGAGCCGGCTCGGGTTGAATTGGCCAAGCTCCAGTCCATTGAAGGAATTCGCCGCAGGCAGGATAATCCAGGCTCGATCGTCAGCCGCGAGTTCGTGAAGCTCCTCTATGGAGCGGAGCACCCGACGGCGCGTGAAAGCAGCGTCGAGTCCATTGCCCGTATCACCAGAGAGGATCTGGTTTCCTTTCACCGGAAGACCATCCAGCCGAACGGCATGATGCTCGGAGTAACGGGAGACTTCGACAAGTCCGCGATGGTGGCCTTGTTGCGCGAAACGTTCGGCGATTGGAAACCAGGCGAAGTTCCGGTCCTGACGATTGCGGATGCGCCACAGAATCAAACGGGGAAGCCCATCGTCCGGTTCGTGAACAAGGATACCTCGCAAACGCATCTCCGCGTCGGTCATCTGTCGATCAAGGAAAGCGATCCGGATTATGTGTCCCTCGCGATCGCGAACGATATCCTAGGTGGCAGTTCCTTCCGCAGCCGCCTCTTCAACGATGTGCGGACCAAGCGGGGCCTGGCCTATTCGGTCGGTAGCAGGTTGAACACAGGAGTGCACGATCAAGGGGTCTGGCTGATGAGGGCGGAGACGAAGCTCCCCTCGACGCAAGAGGTCATCGCCCGGTTCATTGCGAACATGGAACGGATGAGGACCGAGCTGGTGACGGACAGCGAGCTGGCGGAAGCAAAAGAGGCCTATGTGAACTCGTTCGTGTTTTCCTTCGCCAGTTCGTCGGCGATCGTGGGGCGGCTGGTTGAGCTGGAATACGACGGGCTTCCTCCCGATTTCCTCCAGCAATTGCGGACTAGGGTCGTGGCCTTGACCAAGGAAGAAATCCTGGCTGCGGCGAAGAAACATTTCAATCCGGAGCGGCTGACCATCGTGGCAGTCGGGGCAGGGGAGGCCTTGCCGAAGTTGCTGGGGGGATTTGGCAATTTGCAGGAAATTAAGTTGGCTCCGGAGCATTGAAGAGGGGAGAGGGGTAGCCAGACCATCCTTCTTGCTCGCAGAGCGCGCACGATCAGAATGTGCTCGCTCGATGCGCGCAGTGAAGGACGGTCTGGCTATCCCCTCACAGAGAAGAGCGCAAGCTCCGGAGCTGTGGTGAGAGAAGAGAGAACGGATGGTCCGCTGATCTCCTGTGCTCGCGCAACGCGCGGCCTCAGAAGGATGAGGAGGGGAGCGGCCAGGTGCCCTTCTTGCTCGCAGAACGCGCACGATGAAACGGTGCTCGTTTGATGCGCGCAGTAAAGGGCAGCCTTGGCCACTCCCTAAATCGAGATTTAGCGAATTGGAAGGCCCTCGCCTGGGCTACTGGCACGTCTCGGTGTGCCAGTGGGTGGGCGGGTGAGAAAACCACGCGCAGTGGGAGATCAGCGGACCACCCTCTCTGGGGAATGAAAGCTAACCCATGCCACTTGAAGACGATTTTTGCGACATCATCAAGAAGGCCCGCATCGGGCAGGCTTGGTCCGTGGAGGAGGTGGCTCGCTTCACCGGCCTTTCGGAGGCCTCTGTTACGGCGCTTGAACGGGGCGATCAACCTCGTGACAAGGCGGACGTGCGAGCCCTTGCTGCCACGCTCAAGCTTCGCCCTGTTCCCTTGGAACAGATCGTGTTTGAGCAATGGGTGCCCCAACCGATTCCCTCGCTCCCGGAGATCGCCACTATCCGTGGTGAGATCAACGGCTACGGGGTCAACGGTTACATCGTGCAGGATTCAGGCGAGGCGCTCCTCATTGATACGGCCTATAACGCTCCTGCCATGATTGCTTGGCTCGAATCCCATCGAGTCCGGTTGACCGGCATCTGTTTGACCCATGGCCATGCGGACCATGCGGAAGGGATTCAGCAGCTTCTGGCGCGATGGCCTGTGCCAGTCTATCTGGGGGCTGAGGATGTCAGTCTGCTCCGCTGGAAGCCCTCGGAGGGCCTCGTGGCGCCGCAGGATGGTCGTGCCATTCCGGTCGGACGGCTCACGGTCCATTGTCTTGCCACGCCGGGCCATACGCCAGGCGGCATCTGTTATCGGATGGATTGCGGGTCCCAGTCTGTCTGTTTTGTCGGCGACACCCTGTTTGCCGGATCGATCGGAAAGTCTGTTCCGCCCAAGCTTTTTCCGACCCATCTGGATTCCGTGAGACAGCGCCTGTTGAAACTACCGCAGGATTGTATCCTCTTGCCCGGTCACGGGCCTGCCACGACGGTGCGTGAAGAACTCGACCATAATCCATTCGCCTTAGATCACTGAGACTAGCGGCATGAGTTTTGATCAACGCCACGACGAGCTGCCGATTATCACGGAGGAACCGTTCGAGGACGAGTTCGAGGAAACGCCCTTTTCGAAATGGACCCTGCCCATCTGCCTCTTCATGGCGACGGTTTTCACCACTCTGTGGGCCGGGGCCTATCAGGCCTATAACGGACCGATCGGCGGGCCGGTGGATTTTCTCCTGGAGCATCCTGAGCTGCTCGGGCGCGGGATTCCCTTTGCCGCCACGCTGCTGCTGATTCTGATGACCCATGAGTGCGGGCATTATGTGCTCTCCCGTATCCATCATGTGCCGGCGTCATTGCCCCTGTTCATCCCTGGTCCTCCCTATTTCATCGGCACGTTCGGCGCGATCATCCGGCTGCGAGGCCCGATCTTGAACCGGCGCGCCCTCTTCGACATCGGCGTGGCCGGTCCGCTGGCCGGCTTCGTCGTAGCGGTGGTCGCGCTGGTGATCGGGTTGAATCTCTCAACGGTGGTCGATCGGACCGCGACCGTCGGATTGCAGTTGGGTGAACCTCTGTTGCTACAGTTCATCTCCTGGCTGGTGGTTGGCTCCCTTCCTCCTCAGGCTGACATCGTCTTACATCCTATCGGGTTTGCCGCCTGGTTCGGCCTGTTTGTCACGTCGTTGAATCTCATTCCCATCGGCCAACTCGACGGAAGCCATGTGGCCTATGCCCTGTGGGGTTCGCGTCAACGCACGCTGGCCTTTGCCATGGTGCCCTTGTTGATTGTGCTGGGGCTGGCTGGCTGGCATGGGTGGCTCCTCTGGGCCTTCATGGCGGGACTCTGGGGCTTCGGACATCCGCCCGTGTGCGACCCCCACGTGCCACTGGGACGGGGCCGGGTTGTGGTTGGATGGATTGCGCTGGCGGTGTTTGTCCTCACGTTTGCGCCTGTCCCCTTCTCCTTCCACTAGCGGCTGCTGAAACAGGCCGCCAGCTTCGTTCTCGCCTCGAAAGCATCCTCAACGTAGCCAGGGGCTACGCCTCCGGTGCTTTCGTCGGCTGCGGCCTTGCTGACGGTCTGTTTGAGCAGCCTCCACACAGATGGCATTCAATAGCTTTGATCAATCCGGATAATTTCTTGTCCGATTGCCTGCGCGGCCCTACCATGTGTTATGGCATCCACCACCATTCCCATGATCCTTTGCCCCAAGTGTCAGACTGAGCGATCAGACAGTGGGACTGAGTGCTTGAGGTGCGGGATCATCTTTGCGAAGTATCGGCCTCTGGCTTCGCTGCAGCCTCTGCCTCGTGGTCATTCTCGTTGGATGGCCTTTGCCAAAGAGTGGCTCGTTGACTCAGATCAGTCTGTCGATGCGATGACCTTCGCCAGCCGGGCTGTCCTGTTTTTGCTGCTGCTCTGGTGGGGGAAGACGTTCATCCTCACGCCGCTCGAAACCAATTACACAGGGGAATCGTTTTTCCATTTGATCAACCTGCCGTTCCACGAAGCGGGCCATCTCCTGTTTATTCCCTTCGGGCGGTTCATGATGATTCTGGGCGGGAGCCTCGGTCAGGTCCTGATGCCGTTGGTCTGTCTGGCGACCTTTGTCCTCAAGACGCGCGATCCGTTTGGCGCGTCGGTGGCCCTCTGGTGGACAGCGGAAAGTGTCATGGACATTGCCCCCTACATCAACGATGCGCGGGCGTTGGACTTGATGCTGCTTGGCGGGGTGACGGGAAAAGAAACGGACGGACATGACTGGAACAATATTCTGACCATGTTGGGCTGGCTGGAGTACGACCATCGCCTGGCCCACTTCACCTATAATCTGGGCATTCTCTTGATGCTGGCCTCGCTCGCCTGGGGCGGGCTATTACTCTTCAACCACTACCGCCGGCTCTCGTCGTAGCAGCTTGCGCGACCGCAGAAACTCTCCTACGATAGGCCCCACTGGATTGGGAGGTGTCTCCATGCGAAGTGTGCTGGCAGTTCGTGTTTGTTTTGTCGTAATCGGCATGATGGCTGTCGCCAGTCAGGCCGCCGCAGTCGATTCCACAGCCTCGGCTCGATTTACCTTGCTGCTGAACGGTGCGGCCGTGAAGGACAATCGTACCGGCCTGATCTGGGAACAGGAACCGGACCGGGAGCACGATGTGTGGGGTTCATCGGTGGCCCGTTGCGCGACGAAAGAGGTTGGAGGACAGAAGGGCTGGCGCGCCCCGTCGGTGGATGAACTGAAGACCTTGATCGATGGATCCCAGCATGATCCCGCTCTGCCCGCAGGCCATCCCTTCTCCAACATCAAGTCGGCGATCTATTGGACGGCGACGCCCCATCCCACTGACGACATGGTGGCCTGGCAGATTAGCTTCTTCAGTGGCGAGCCGGTGACCGATCAGAAATCGGGAACCAGGCGTTTGTGGTGCCTCTTGGGCGATCCAGGCAAGTAACGTCCCTCTCATTGTCCTCTGCCGATCCGTGCGATAGTGTCTCGGAGTTTCTCTATCAGCTGGGTGAGGGCTTGCCGCCGCGCGGAGGTGATTCCGTCCTGATCCTCCACTCGTGCGGTGGGGCCGACGATCTTCGAGAGTCCCTGTGCGTCTTCCGCCGCTAGCTTGGTTCCCGTTCGGACATCCCACAGGGAGCCTCTCACGAGGCAGAGGGCATCACTGTGGGTGCCGTCTGCGTAGTAGGACCCGAGGATCGTCCAATAGAGCAGCGTTCCCTTGTAGTTGTTGTAGCGATCGACGGCTGCTGCGCCATCCACGATGAGCAGCAGATCGACGCCGTGCCGGAGGGCAGACTCGCGTAATTGCGCCAACTGGTTCCCCTTGATCGACGTGATTTGCACGGTGGATGTGCCGCTGATGAGGCCTTCCCGTTGCAGCCGGTTGGTCCAGTCCAGGAGGGCTTCGCGGTCGGCAAGGGTCCATTCGAACGCATGATGGAGAAACCCGGTCGGCATGATATAGAGCCCCAACTTCGGAGGGCCTTGCCTGCTAGAGCCGCTCACGGCTGCTTCTGACGGAGGAGTCCCGACGAAGCGAACCTCTTCGTCCTTCAGCGTTTGCTGAAGCATGTTCAGGTGTAATCCCTGACTGCCAGCGCAGCCGGTGAGCAGGAGGATGAACAGGATGTATACATGCAATGTCATGCCGGTGATATCCTTCTGTGAACAGCGCAGCTCGCTTCGAGCGTCAACCTGAGCGCGCGGGTTTCCTTACGGCTTCGCTTCATCAAGTAGCGGCGTGATGCGGTCCGCGACAGCCTGCACCACCCCCTCCCGTTCTCCTGCCACTTTGATGCCCTGGAAGCTCAGATAGTAGCCACCGTGGCTCGGCGCTTGGATGGTTGCCTGGAGTTCGATACGGGTGCCGTCCTCCACGTCGGGGTCTTTGACCAGGGGGATGCCACAGCGGCCAAACGAGGCGACATTGAGCGAAGAGGTCGCATCTTCTAAATAAAACAGATAGGCGCCGTAACAGGTCGTGCCGGCCGGCAAGGTATAGGGATCAAGAGGCTGCACATTCCGAACCGTTCCCTGCAGCGTCACTTGCCGGAGGTGAAAACGGCTGGGATCGTCCATGATTTCTCTGATAGTAAGAGGATCGCTTGCTAGGGCAAAGGAAGAGAGTGAACCCCAGCTAAGCCAGAGTGCGATGAAGATCGACAGCAGTTGTCTATGTCTGGAGAGCCATCCAATGGTCATAGTCGTCGCTATTCTACCATTCTTGCGGCCCTGGTTCGTATTGTTGCGGAGAGACAATCTCTTTCGCCACGGCGGTACAGTCAGTATAATCGCGGCAGCTTTCAGGGAGTTGTGCAAAATCTATTGAGCAGGATGTTCAAAAAGTTCGTCCTCTTTGTCCGTCGTTCGTGAAGCGTCGTTCGTATCTCGTCGAAGATTCGGTTCAAAATTTTGCGCTTCACGTTTCACGAGATACGCTTCACGGTCTTCGCGTTGGAGGACGCAGCATCCTGCCGGGAGACTAATCATGAGCGTGAATGAACGGCAACTTGGCACCTATGTCACAGAGATCCGACGGCGGTATGAAGATCTGCTGGGCCAGATGGTGGAGATTCCCTCGATTAGTATGGATCCGGCTAAAGCCCAGGATGTCCGGAGCATGGCGGATGTGGCGAGGCAGGTCCTCACGGATTTGGGAGCCGAGGCCCAGATCGTGGAGACCGGCGGCGCGCCGATCGTGTCCGGCGGCTGGATGACCGGAGCCCAGTATCCGACGGTCACCATTTATAACCACATGGATGTGCAACCGGCACAGGAGCCTGAATGGAAGCAGGCGCCCTTTGCCTTCAAGAACGAGAACGGGCTCTATCATGGCCGTGGCGCGACGGATGACAAGGGGCCGGCGCTCGCGGCCCTGTTCGGCGCTCGGTACGCGCTCGAGCAGGGGGTCCCCATCAATATTCGGTTTCTCTGGGAGTTGGAAGAGGAAATCGGCAGTCCGAATTTTGCGGCAGGATTGAAGAACCGGGCGGCGATTCCCCGGCCTGACTCGGTCGTGGTGTCGGACACCATCTGGCTCGCCAAAGGCAAGCCAGCCATGCCCTATGGCTTGCGTGGCCTCTTAGGCGCGCGTCTCACGTTGCGTACTGGAACAAAAGACGCCCATTCCGGTGTGACCGGAGGCGCCGCGCGGAATCCGCTCGCGGAATTGATGGACGTGGCGCAGGCCTGTGTCGATGCCAAGAGTGGCAAGGTGAAGATTCCCGGCTTCTATCAGGACGTGGTCGAGCCGACCAAAGCGGAGATCAAGAGTTTCCTTTCGTCAGGTTTCCAAGTGAAGAGCTTCAAGCAGGCCTACGGATTTCAATCGTTGCGCACCAACGATCCCGCCGAGATCATGCGCCGGATATGGGCTGCACCGACGTTCGAGGTGCATGGGTTGACCGGCGGCTATCATGGGCCGGGGGTGAAGACAGTTGTGCCGGGCCATGGCGAACTCAAAGTGAGTATGCGACTGGTGCCGAATCAAACTCCGGAGAAGGCCTTTGCCTTGCTCAAGAAATATGTGGCCAAGATCAATCCTGATGTGAAGGTGGAGAAGGAGGGCATGTTGCACCCATTCAAGGGCAGCTTCGACGGGCCCTATGTCGATTGCGTGAAGCGGGCGGCGAAGGCAGGCTTCGGGAAAGAGCCGGCTTTCATTCGCGAAGGAGGATCGATCGGCGCAGTGGTCACGATGCAGAAGGCCTGGAAGGTGCCGATCCTGTTCATGGGATTGAGCCTGCCGGAGCATGGCTACCATGCGCCCAACGAATACTTCGACTGGGGCCAAGCCTCCAGCGGGATGAAAGCCTTTGCGCATTACTTTGAGGAGCTGGCGAAGATGGGGAAGAAGTAAGGAGCGGCCAGGTGCCCTTCTTGCTCGCAGAACGCGCACGATCAGAATGTGCTCGTTCGATGCGCGCAGTAAAGGGCAGCCTTGGCCACTCCCTCCTAGGGTGGGTGAATGGAGTGAAGATGTGGACCTGGGCTGAGGGTCTCCTGTGCTCGCGCAACGCGCGGCTTCAGAAATCCCTCGTTGGACGCGCGCAGTGGAAGATCAATCAGCCCCCATCCCTGAGAGGTACGAGCAAGCTTAGAGGGAGCATTTATTTCGTTCGACGCGCGCAATCGAGGATCGACCAGGCTGCCCTTGAAAATGAAGAGAGGGATAGCTCGTGCAACGCGCGGTCTCAGAAGGATAGGTAGGGAGCGGCCAGACCATCCTTCTTGCTCGCTGAGGCCCTACGATGAAGCAGTGGTCCCTCAATGCGCGCAGTGAAGGCCAGTCCGGCGACTCGCTTGAGAGAAAAGGGTCACCTGGGAGGAGTTAGGGGCGCCGAGGGTCCATCTCCCGCGTCGATCGGGAGTCTCCGCGATGCAGGAAGGTGCTCAATGAACACGCGGTGGGGAATTTCTGCTGCGCCTAAGCGCAGGACGTATATCGAGGCATGCTCGCATCCTGTCAGAGTTTATGTTCATCGCGAGAATATCCGATGCTCATTCGGACTGAATCTATAGCCATATCACTTTGACATCAGACTCGACAGAGCGAAATTCAGGATCTCCCGTGTACACCTCCGCTTTTTGTTGCCTGGCCAGAGCCGCGGCAAAACAATCGGCCAAGGACATTTTCTTTGTGGCCTTGAATTCGCCAGCCATCTCCGCCAAGTCCTGATCAACCGCAATGATTTCGATCGGCAGTCCGAGAAGCTTGGCGCGCGCCGCGCGCCACTGGGCGATTCCGGCTTTGCGCTCGATCATATATCGCACTTCGGCCCAGTTGGGAGCGGCAATCAGGAGAGCCTTATCGGACTCTGCCGCCTTTTCAAGGAGTGCCACAATTTTTTCGTGGCCACGTTCTTGGAAGAGAAACGCCAGAACGGCGTAGCTATCAAGCACCGCGCTTTTCAAGCTTGGCCTCCTCTCGCTCATTGTCTTTCCTTCTATCGCTCAATAACTCTTCCGTCACAGACGTGGGGCTCTTCAACATGCCACACACGCTGCGGATGTATTCCTTGGTCACCGGCTGAAAGATAACTTCCCCTCCACGCTCCACGAAACACACTTTGGTGCCAGGCTTGATACCGAGCTTACGGCGAATTCGCACGGGTATTACCAATTGACCCTTTGTCGTTACATACGAAGCATCCATGGCAAGCCTCCTGTTTAATCAAGACAAGTGTACATCTCATGAAAACGTAAGTCAATATCTATATAGTAAGACATCTCGTAAATATGGGGATATTAGTACGTGTGACGCACGAAGATCTGCAGCGGTGGGACTCTACGCAATTGCCGCGCTCAGGGCGCGGTCAAGGAGCGGGAAATTGCCACTTCCCACGGAGATCGGGGAGCGTCAAGGCTCTAGCAAGATGCTCGATGAAGTTCCGCCGGGGAATTTCTTCTGCGCCTAAGCGCATGACGTGCGGCGAGGCTTGCTGGCAGTCGAAGATTTGGAATCCCCAGGTCTGGAGCTGGCGGATGAGAGTGACTAGCGCCACCTTCGAGGCATCGGTCGCTCTGGAGAACATTGACTCGCCGAAGAAGGCTCCGCCGATGGCGACTCCGTAGAGCCCGCCGACCAGCGTTCCTTCCTGCCAGGTTTCAATTGAATGGGCATGATCGAGCTCATGTAGCCTCGTGTAGGCCTCGATCATCGCCGGCGTGATCCAGGTCCCTCCTTCCGGATACTGAGGCCTTGGTCCGGCACATTCCATCATTACATCGCGAAAGCAGGTATCGAGGGTGACGGTGAAATGGCCGCGGCGAATCGTCTTATCTAAACTGCGCGGGACGTGGAGTCTGTCCGGGAAGAGCACGGCTCGAGGATCGGGCGACCACCACAAGATGGGCTGGTCTTCTTCGTACCAGGGAAAGATGCCGTGGCGGTAGGCTTCGAGCAATCGCTCCGGTCGCAGGTCGCCTCCGACGGCGAGGAGGCCTTCTGGCGATGCTGAATCGACGGGCGGGAAACGCAGGTCGGATGGATTTATGCTGAGCCTGACCATGGCTCGACAAGGTACTCGACGCGACGGGAAAAGGCTACGATTTCGGAGGCCGCCTTCAGCCTTTCTTGTCTTCCGCCTGAACCAGGATCGGCTGGAAGATGGGATCCGCATCCAGGACTGCCTTCAACGATTCCGCTCCGATAAAGAAATTCCAGATGTCAGGATTCTGCCCGGGAATTTCAGCGAACCATTTTTTAGCTTCCGTCAGCCGTTCGAGGAGCTCCCGATTGTTCCGGTTCGGGGTAAACAGCAAACTGTAGGCTTTGGTGTATTCGGCCATGAATTTGTCGAGCGGCAG
>JAPLLI010000169.1 GCA_026387615.1 Nitrospirota bacterium | reverse complement strand
TGCGGTGCAATAGACGGTCGAGAATGGCGGTGGTCAGCGCGATATCGCCGAGGAATTTGTGCCAGTCCTCCATGATCCGGTTCGAAGTAATCAGCGAGGAACGGCGGAGCTTATAGCGCTTATGCAGGATAAATTGGAGAGTGTCGGCACTCTCTGGAGGAAGCTGTCTGGCGAGAAACAGATCATCGAAGACCAAGAGGTCGGCGTCGATGAGCGGTTTCATCAGTTTGCGTTTCTCGGCGGGAGAAGAGAAGGCAAGGCGGCCGAGGAGTTCATCCGCTTCGACATAGACCACGTGTAAACTGGCCCGCACGGCGGCATAGGCGATGGCCTTGGCGACATGGCTCTTCCCGGTACCCGGGGGGCCAATCAGGATCGCGCTATCGCCCTCGGCGATGAACTTCAGCGTGTGCAACTCGAAGCAAGTCCGCTTGGGGATCTTCGGATTGAAGCCCCAGTCGAACTCCGCCAGGGAGGCGCGCTCATCGAGACCGGAAAGCTGGAAGCGTCGTACAAGCAGACGGGAGCGCCGGTGATCGAGTTGATCCTGAAGAATCGCCGAGAAGGTCTCGAGGAACGAGAGATTGGAAGCCTGCGATTCGAGCAGGCGCGTCTCAAGTGTGGCGCGCATGCCTGAAAGGCGCAGCAGCTTCAAGGTAGTGTCAATTTCCATCATGCTCATAGTCATGCAGTTCTCCTGGTGAGTGGTCAAGGCGTGGGTTTGGAAGCGTCTGTTGTTGATCTGGGTTTCAAGGGCATATTTATGCCGGTTGTACGGTTTGCGCCCGCAGGGCTCCCGGCGGGCGGATTGCGCAGCAAGTCGTCTGTCCGGCAAGCGCAGCGCGGCAGTCGTCGTCATGGCTGATCTCCCTGTGGCACGGCGCTGTGCTGATCGGCAGTGCCGACACACTGCTTGAAGAACTCTGCATATACCGTCACGTTACGAATCAGCTCGTGCTCCTGGGTGAGCACAGGCGTGGGCGAATCCAGCGACAATTCGGCCTGTCGCCCATCGATGCGTGTGAGCACCTGAGCCAGCAGTTGGTCGGCGATGGCGCGCACGGCTTTGTAGGATCGGAGGTGCCGGGCAAGCGCCGCCGCGCAAGCCTGTTCCAGGAGCCAGGCGGGGTAACGCCCGATCAAGCCGACGATCCCCCACATGCTCTTCTGTCCTTCGCGGCCACGCTGTTCAAAGAGCTTGCTGCAAAGCTCGTGGGTCTTGGCGCCGATGGTCTCGGCACGTGCGAGGATTTGCCGGGTTTGACGTGAGGGGTTGAACACCCGCTCGGCATCGGGAAGATTGACATCGCCCTTGCGTGCGGCCAGGGCGTGGCGGCGGATCAGCGCCAGGGTCTTCAGATCGCGGATTTCGATCTCGTGTGCGTAGATGCGCACCAGGACGCTTGAGCCAATCGGCGCCGGCCGTGCCGCGTACCAGGCGCCATCGACCTGCACGGTCGTGTCATCCAGCACCGTGCGTGTCCCCTCCTTGAAGTAGCGGAAGACTTCGACCGGCAGCGGCCGGAGGTACTTGCGCTCCTCCTGGAACATCTCCTCGACCTGGCGCTTGGCCCGGCCGTGGATGCGGAGTGCCGCCCACTTCTCTTCCCAGTGTGCGAGATAGTCGTTCTGTGCTTCAATCGACTCGAAGCGGCGCCCCTTGAGCGCCGTGGCCTGGGTATGCTGGATTGCGCTTTCGACGGTTCCCTTGCGATTCGGGTCCTGGATACGCGCAGGATCGGCGATTACGCCGTAGTGTTCCAGCACGGCGGCATAGAGGCGGTTGAGTTCGGGCTCGTAGATGTCCGGTTTGATCACACCTTCCTTCAAATTATCCAGGACCGCGTACTGGGTGCAGCCCCCGAAATACCGGAAGGCCTCCTCGTGCAGGCGTGCCCAGGCTTCACTGCTTGACTTCCACACCACGCGGCGAAATGAGCGGCGTGAGTAGCGCAAGGTCATGACAAACAGGCGGGGCCTGCGGTAGCGCCCGTTGATGGGATGGAGGGTGGGCGCCCCTTCGCCGTAATCGACTTGGGCTTCTTCGCCCGGCAGAAACTCGAGACGGTCGAACTGTTCCGGCTCACGCCGGCGCAAGCTACGGCAGAAGCGCTTGACGCTGTTGTAGCGGCTCTTGAAGTCATGCAGATCCACCACCGGTGGCCGGGGTGGTGGAATTTGATCGACCACTCCCAGCGAGCCGGTGGCCATGGGGGAATTTGGCGCCGGCAACTCGGCGGCATACATCGCCTGCACAAGCTTCCGGATCGTCTTGCGGTCTATCCCGGTCTTGCGGCTGATCTCGTGCTGCGAGACCTTGTTCTGTAACAGCGTAACAACGGTACTTCTTTGCTGTGGCGTCAAGACATTCACTCCCTGTTCCCCTCGAAAAATCGAGGGCGGATCATGTCATGTCGTCGCCACCGCAAGCACAGCCGTTTATGTCATCGGCTTACCCGCTACTGGGGGAGTTTGAAGTGGCCATCACTGGGGGAGTTTGGGTGGCCGCCGGGGATCGTGGTTCACGTAGGCAATCATTCCAGGAATACTGTCGGTCACTACTTGCATGAAGTTCTCGTTGGCCTCTGAGGCTTCCTTGGCCTTCGCTAGTTCTGCGGTCCGGGACAAGACGAGTTCTTCGAGGTGATTTCGGTGCTGGATTAGTTCGGCTTCAGCCTGTTTTCGTTCGGTGATGTCGGTATAAATCCAGATCGAACCATCCTGAACTTCAGCTGAATTCAAGGCACGACCCGTCAGCATGATCCAGATGTTCCCTCCGTCGTGCCGGCACATTCTTACTTCCATTTTTGCAAGCCCGTTCTTTGCCAGATCGCTGTATGCGCTATCACCGACATCCTTGAAATCTTGTGGTGAGCAATAGAATATTTCAGTGAGCTTCCGGCCTGACTGCCCGCAGGCTGTCGGAATGAATGTAACTGGCGTAGTCTGGCATTGCCGTCTTGTCGGTGAGCTTGTTCTTGATCGCCCAGCGCGCCTCATCCTCCAATGTGAGCAGAAGCTTCTGGTCAAGGACAACGCGGTAGTTGAAGGCGTTCCAAACAGCCTGAATCAGACTCTTGTCGATTTTCGTCGCGTTGGCCATGATGGTCTGCGCTTCTTCGGGATTTTTGGCGACGAAGGTCTCCGCCTTTATTAATGCCCGTAGAAAGCTTTTGACCACCTCCGGTTGTGCCTTGACGAAATCTTGCTGCGTCGCGATATTGAAGGTTTCGGTATAGATTTGCCGGTCGTAAAAGACGGCTGCCTCATTACCCAGCTTCCATGCGATAAGCGTCAAAGGAAAGTTCCACGTGGAAACCGCATCGACGCTCTTGGTGACCATGGCATCCTGCATCTCATCGGGTTTTAGCCCAACGGGCTGGATATCCTTCCGGGTCAGGCCGTTGGCGGTCAGGAATGAATCCAGAAAGAAGTCGGACGTCGTACCGGGAGTAAACCCGACACGTTTCCCCTTCAGGTCGCCGGGCGAGTTTATTCCTGCGGCTTTTCTTGCAACGACTGCGTTGTTCGTCGTGCTGGCTTCAATGTTGGCGATCACGACAATCTTGTCGCCCCTGAGCCCGCTGAACATCACGGGTGTTTCCGCCACCGTTGCGAAGTCGGCCTTGTTTTCGAGTACCGCTTGCAAGGCTTCCTTGCCAAAGGCGCGCATCAACGGTTGAACGTCGAGCCCTTCTTCGGCGAAATAGCCCTTTTCCTTCGCAACATGAGCCAATGTGCTTTGGGGCTGGTACAGCCGGCCTTGCGAATTCGTTCAAGGACATGGATACCACTGCCCGGCTCAAGCACCAGATCGAGCAGAACAGCATCGGGATTGCTCGAGGCAATCAGGGAAACGGCGGTTTCTTCGTCGTCGGCGATCCCCACCACATTGATCCCGCCGTGCAATGAAACCAAGCGCAGCAACTGGGTCTGGATCAGTTCGGAGTCTTCGACGATGACGAGGTTCACGGTACGACCCTGGAGGCAGTTTCAGTGCCTCCAGTGTGGTCGGATGCGGACGCCCTGTCTGTAGTCGGTTGACGATTTTCGTGTAGCGCGTTGACTACACGCACGGGCCCTCTTGGTCGAGCAAGCCGTGGCTGATGCAGTATCGAACCAGGTCAGCGTTACTGACCAATTGCAGTTTTTTCAGGATGCGGCTTCGATAGGTACTGATGGTGCTGGTCGACAGATGCAAGGCGTCCGCGATGTCGCTGACCCTCCGTCCATTGGCCAGTTGCAGCAAGACACGGTATTCCTGGTCCGAAAGTTCCTCGTGGGGTTCCGTCTTGTGCTCACCTGTCATTGAGTCGGCCAACTGTTCGGCCAGGGAAGCAGAGATGTAGCGTCCGCTTGCGGCAATTCGCTCCATCGCCGAGATGAGTTCCTGCGCGGCCCGATCCTTCGCCAGGTAGCCCATCGCACCAAGCTTCAGGGCCCGCTGTGCATAGGCGGTTTCTGAATTCAGGCTGAGGACAAGCAGCCGGAGCTGCGGCAATGCGCGGATCAGTTGGGAAATGACTTCCAGGCCGTCCGCGTCAGGCAGGTTCAGGTCCGCGACAGCTATTTGGAAAGGGATCTGCTGACTCGTCGCCAATGCCTCAGCCAAGGTTCCGGCTTCACTTATCGTGGCTTCCGGCCAACGCTGGGCAACCAGCTGGCGTACGCCGAAGCGAAAGATAGGGTGGTCTTCAAGAAGCAGAATGTTTTTCATCAGATTCATTGTCGCCCAACGGCAGGGTGACCGTGACCGAAGTGCCTCCTTGCGGCCTTGGCGAAATCTCGCAGTGGCCTCCCAGCAGCAGCGCACGCTCTCCCATGTTCTTCAGCCCCATCGCGCCAGCGTGTCTTTCGGTCGGGACAAACCCACTACCGTTGTCTTCGATGCAAAGGATATAACGATTCCCATCTCTGCGTCCGGTGATCACGACATGCGTCGCGCCGGCATGGCGCATTATGTTGGTGACCGATTCCTGTGCAATGCGGAACAAAGCCAGCGCTTGGGGCGCATTGAGCGAGGACTGCGCGTCTATGTCTATCTCAAAGCTCAGCTTTGCGACCTTGGCGCTCTCATCGCCAAGGTGATCGAGCGCTGCCGACAAGCCCAGATCATCGAGGAGCGGTGGCCGCAATTCGGCCGTGATCTTGCGCGTTGTGGCAATCCCCATCGTCAGTGCCTGCGTGAGGGCGGCTTCCTGGCCTGAGGGGAACGCTTCCCGTGGCAGCGAGCTGACGATCAGTTTGATGGCGGTCAGTACCGCCCCAATTTGATCATGGACTTCGCGTGCAAGGCGCTTTCGTTCATCTTCAATAGCATGATCTTGTTGGACCGCAAACGAGGCGAGGCGATCCCTGTGCTGCACTAACTCGGCCTCCCGTTGCGTCAAAGTGTTCAGCACACGATTGAAGCCGCCAATCAGTTCGCCGATTTCGTCGTCCCTGGTGATGGTCAAGGGCTGTAGAGGGCGCTTGGTGTCCGTTTGGCTGGCCAGAGATTTCACGGCATCCAGCATGGGCGCAAACTGACGTCTCAACATCCACCAGGTAAGACCGCCCGCCAGCATGGTCATGAAGATTGTGGCCATCAGGATGCGCTGGTGCATGTCGTGAATCGGCGCAAACGCTTCCTCCGTGGGTATTCTTGCGATAGCAAACCAACCCGCGATGGGGATTTGCCTAGAAGACGACAGCACTTCTACACCAACAGAATCTACGGTTTGCCCAAAACCCTCAAAGCCTTGCGTGTATCGATCGAACAACGGGTTAATCCCGGGAGGGGGAAATGGTTGCATGATGAATCGCTTATCTATGCTGGTGAGAAAGACCTTGTGGCGATTGTCCGCCAGCACATAGCTGCCAGTCTTGCCGAGGCGCCCTTGCGATATCTTGTCCAGGAAATTGGCCTTGTTCAGTTCGGTCACACCGACAAGAACACCAATCACAGTGCTTTGGGCGTCGTGAATGGGCACAGCCATGACGAAATTGGGCGCCTTGGATACTTTGCCCATGATCGGTTCGCTGATGACCGACTTCCCCTCGCGCAGAACAACCCGCATATAGTCTCTGTCCATGAAGTTTGTGCCGATCCGTCCTGGTGGGACCGAGGCAATAGCGATGCCGTCCTGACGGGCAATCCAGACGCCACCGTTGAACAGACTCCGAGTTGTCGGACTCTCTTCCAAACGTGCTTGCATAGCCGCGGCGCTACCCAGAATGGCAGGAGTCATTCTTACGCTAGCGTATTGCTCCAGCGTCCTTAAGCGAACCGCAAGTTCGTCATTGATCGTATCGGCTATGAAAGACACCATCGAGAACTGCTGTTCCCCCAGCAGGCGCTGCATATCGATGTGCAACATACGACTG
>JAPLLI010000107.1 GCA_026387615.1 Nitrospirota bacterium | reverse complement strand
TCGGCTGGCTCTCCACCCCGATATCCCCACCCATGAGCTCCGTAAGCTGTTTACAGATGGCCAGCCCCAGGCCGGTACCGCCGAACTTGCGCGTGGTCGAGCTATCGGCTTGACTGAACGATTGAAAGAGGCGCCCTTGCGCCTCGGGTGACAAGCCGATCCCGCTGTCCTGGACCTCGAATCGGACCGTAGCCGCGTCCTCGGTCTGTTGCCGTAGCGTGACGGAGAGGGTCACATCCCCCTGGTTCGTAAACTTGATGGCGTTGCTCAGGAGATTCAGCAGGACCTGGCGAAGCCGTCCAGGATCGCCGCGCAGCGACGACGGCACATCCGCATGAAAGAGGCAGGCCAGGTTCAGCCCCTTGGCTGAAGCCTGCCCCGCCAACAGATCCACCGCTTCGGCCACGGCATTGCGCAAGTCAAAGTCAATGGTTTCCAAGGTCATCTTGCCAGCTTCAATCTTGGAAAAATCGAGGATATCGCTGATGAGAGTAAGCAGATGCTCTCCGCTACTGCGAACCGTCTCCGCAAACTCCCGCTGCTCAGCCGTGAGATCGGTATCCAGCAGGAGCCTGGTCATACCGATCACGCCGTTCATGGGCGTGCGGATTTCATGGCTCATGGTCGCTAAAAATCCCGACTTGGCTTGAGAGGCTGCCTCCGCCTCGCTCTTGGCCTGCCGTAATGCCTCTTCCGCTTGCTTACGGGCTGTGAGATCCACCATGGAACCGGCCATCCGCACGACAGTGCCTTGCTCGTTCCGAACCAACAGGGCACGATTGAACGTATAGACATAGGAACCGTCCACCCGCCGAAAGCGGTATTCACCCGACCATGTTTCGCCTCCGCCCTTCATTACGTCATCCACACCGGCCATGACCGACGAGAAATCGTCTGGATGGATCCGGGTCGACCAGGATTCAACCCCCGGCTCGACCTCCTTGTGATTGTAGCCGAAGATCTGCTGCAGCCCATCGCTCCACCAGACCCTGTTGGTCGGGAGATCCCAGTCCCACAGAACATCGTTCGCCGCACGGGCTAACAGGGAGTACCGTTCTTCACTTATGCGAAGCGCCGTTTCCTCCCGTTTCCGCATCGAAATATCTCGCAAGAACGCGCTGAAGGTATAGTCGCCCCCACTCGCGCGAGTCGCTGAGATCGTTAACTCCACAGGGAATTCATGCCCATCGCGATGGCAAGCCGTGATTTCCATCAATGTATTCAGAACGGGGCCTTCGCCGGTTGCAAGGAAGCGACGTAGCCCATGCTCATGAGCCTCCCGGTGTTGAGCCGGGATAATGGTGACCGCGAGGAGTCGCCCGATGGCCTCTTGTCGGGACCAGCCGAACAGGCGTTCGGCTTGCGCGTTCCAGTCGGTGATGAATCCACCCGCATCCATTCCAATGAACGCGTCGAGCGCTGTCTCAAGAATGTGGCGGGTGCGACCTTCGCTCTCATGCAGCGCCTGTTCCCCCCGTAGGCGTTCGGTGATGTCGCGCACAACGGCGATGCAGCACCCTGACTGCCCCTGGCGAGCACGGTACTGCAGGATAATTTCAACAGGGACGTCCACCCCGTCCTTGCGGCGATGCACCGTGGTGAACATGTGCGTGGAGCTCGCCCCGACACGGACCTGAGCCAGGAGGTCTCGGAATCCCGGTTCGTCGAACGCCGGCTTGATCTCCACCGGCGTCATGATCAATAGTTCTTCTTGGCTATAGCCAGTTTGCAGCTGTGCCCCCTGATTGACGTAGAGAAATCGTAGGGACTCGACATCGAAGATGAACAGTCCGTCGCGCGAAGCATCCAGGATGTTCATCATCTCCTGCATCTGTCCATGTTCGCGCTGCAAACGACGCGTGGTCCAAATCAGTACCCCCAGTAACGGAACCCCGGCCGCCAGTCCCGCGGCACTCAGTTTCCACAGCACGCTCTGGATTGGCAGCAGGATATCGCTCCGGTCCACGCGGACCAGCACACCCCAGCGTAGGCTGCGTGCGGGACCGACGCCCTTCGTTCTCGCATAGCCCGTCACTACCGGCACCTGCCGCCGCGCATGCTGTTCTTCGACGAAGCCGGGCGTCGCGGCGCGGAACAACTGGGCTGATGGCACCCCCAATTGTTTGAGGTTCGCATCGCTCTCCGTTTGAATCCGAGCACTGCGATCCCGGCCGACACTTGTGGGGTCCGTGGCCGCCACGATGCGGCCATCCGCATCCAGTACGCCCAGCCAGTCGTACAGGGGATAGGCCGAAATCATCCACGACAGATATCGTGACATCGCAACCCGATCCCGCCCTTGAAAGGTCTGAGAATGGGCCATCATCTGGATATCGCCGTAGCGCTCAGCCATCAGCAGGTCCAGCTTGTCCGCGATATCGACAGCCGCCAACGTGAGGCTCTCGCCCGCAGCGGCCACCAATTGCGTTTCAATATATTGGAGGGCAAAACCCCCGACGAAGATCGCGAGCAACGCTATCGCAACGATCAGCGCCGGTAGATACCGAGTCTGTGGATAGACGATCTGTCTCAGCACAGGGTTACCTCATGCACCGACCACTCGTATCCATGACCGATAAAGGGAGGGAGGGAGGGAGGGACACACACCGAGAAATGGCCCCATTCGTTTGAGAGACATCTTGGGCTGTGCCTGTGGGCGATTTCAAGCTCAAAGTACCTGTTTCCTTGCCACGCGCGTGAAGCAGCGCTACACTTTCCCGACAGTCTGCGACACATAATCTCTTGACCATCGAGGGCCTCATCGCCCCGCCATGAGGTCATGTATGAAGAAGCCAAAATCCCTCGACAGCGCTCCCACGTCATCCGGGGACGCTCCCGCATTGACAGCAACGCCGGGTATCCGCTACCTTGGCGCCGAATCCGCCATCCCGGCGACGCCTTGCACGATTCACACGCCACTAGACGGCGGGACCATCGTGTCGGACCGGGCCTATGTACTGATTGATGTACTCCCAGGACGGACGAGCGATGTCGTCAAGGCTCTTTCCGAAATTGCACAGATCAAAACCATCGACCCCTGCTGGGGCAAACCGGATATTATTGTGCTCGTGGAAGTACCGAACCAGGATGCACTCTCCCAATTGGTCCTGAGCCGGATTCACGAAATCGACGGTGTATCGCAAACCGATACCCATCTCGTCTATCGCTTGAAGGACAGGACGGCCACATGACCCGCGTACAGCACCTACTCAGCCTCGCTCTCCTGATCATGCTGACCGCCGCATGCGTCGCCCCTCCCGTTCCCCATAAGCAGGATGTGGTCGACGTCATGCTCCCAGCCCCGGCTGATCGGGTCACCACCGCAGTCATCCAAATCCTGACTGACGGTGGGTACCGCATCGAGCTAACCGCTGATCGGAAACTGACCACCAGTTATCGCGTAGAAATTACCGGCCCCTGGGACTGGCTGCTCCGCTGGCGTTTCGGCACAGAACGGAGCCGCGTGGAAGCCACCGTGACGCCGACATCGGACTCCAGCGCCAGACTGCGATTGAACGTGATGTATGAAGGGAAAGACGGGCTCTTCGCCCGGTGGGAAGATGCACCAACCGCACTGCCCCAGAGCGCCCAACATCAATTGCGATTGATCAAGGACGCGCTCCAGATCCTCTAGCCAAGCGCTACTCTTTCTCTCCACTATCGGCATCGTCGCCGAGATCCAGGCCAAACCGCTCCGCCATCCGATAGAGGGTGCGACGATCAATCCCCAGAATCTTGGCGGCTTTGACTTTATTCCCCTTCGTTTCCTTCAGGATCCGGACAAGATGGCGTTTCTCGACCTCTTCAAGTGTCAGCCGCCCCTCATCGCCATGTTCGATCGCCCCTGCGATCTCCCGGGATGGCACCACCGCCTGACGCAACGAGGCTGGCAGATCGTCCGGCGTCAGCAGCGGACCGTGACTCAGCGACACGGCCCGCTCAATGGCATTCTCCAACTCGCGTACATTGCCGGGCCACCGGTACTGCGTCAACAGGGCCATCGTCTCCGGCAGCACCCCCCGCACCGCATGCGCCGCCCCCATCCTGCATTTCTGCAAAAAGTGATGCACCAACATCGGAATATCCTCCCGCCGCTCCACCAGCGAGGGTAAGGTGATCCGCACGACATTAAGCCGGTAGAATAAATCGTCCCGAAACTTCCCTTCCTTGACCAACTGCTCAAGGTCTCGATTCGTCGCCGCAATGATCCGGACATCGACCTTCGTCGAAGTCGTGCTGCCGACACGGCGGACTTCGTGATCCTGCATCACCCGCAACAACTTGACTTGCAGGGCCTGTCCCATCTCGCCGATTTCGTCGAGAAACAGCGTGCCCCCGTTCGCGGCTTCAAACAAGCCGACTTTGTTGCCCACCGCGCCGGTAAAGGCCCCCTTCTCATACCCGAACATTTCCGACTCGAGCAACGTATCCGGCAGAGCCCCGCAATTCACCGGGATAAACGGCCGGTCCCGACGAGGCCCGTTCGCATGGATCGCCCGCGCAATCAACTCCTTGCCGGTCCCGCTTTCCCCTTGTAGCAACACCGTGCTCTTGCTCTCGGTCACCCGGGCCACCAGCTTATAGACCTCCAGCATGGCGGGACTGCTCCCCACCAGAGGAGACCATTCATCCTTACTCTTCAACTCCTCGCGAAACCTGGCATTTTCACGGACCAACCGACAGTGGTCGAGACTCCGCTTCACCACCAGCTTGATGTCCTCTTTCTTAAAGGGCTTGGCAAGATAGTCGTAGGCTCCCTGCTTGATCGCCTCAATCGCGCCCTCAAGCGAGCCGAACGAGGTGAGCACCACGACCGCCGTGTCAGGGCTCATCCGTTTGAATTCACGCAACACGGCGAGTCCATCAACCACCCCCATGCGAATATCGGTCAACACCAGATCCACCGGCCCCTGCCGTCCACGCGCGATGACCTCTTCTCCGCTGGCGAACGCTTCAACGGCATGGCCCTCCTTCTTGAGGGCCTCAGCCAAGAGCTCGCGCGCCACCGCATCATCATCGGCCACTAAAATAATCGCTGATTGCATCACTCCCTCTCTGTCACGTGAACCGGCTCTGACTTCAACCCTGGCAAGGTGATGGTGACAGTCGTCCCACGTCCCACCTCACTCTCAAGCGAAAGGCTGCCTCCATGGGCCAGCACCGTTTCGCGACTCAAGAATAGACCCAATCCGGTGCCCTTGCCAACCGCCTTGGTCGTGAAAAATGGCTCAAAGGCCTTTCGCATATCGGCCTCGGGCATGCCGCAGCCCGTATCCTGCACCGCGACCGTCACCACCAACGGGGACATCGACTGAGCCACTCGCCGGCCTCGGTCGAGTTCGTCCGCTGAGGCATCGCGGGCTCCTACAATTACTTTTACAGATCCATGCTGCGGGGTGGCGGCTAAGGCATTGGCTAATAAGTTCACCAACACTTGATGCATCTTTTCCGCATCGGCCCAGACAAGCGGGAGGCCCCCCGGGATCTCGACCGCCAGCGCAATCTCTTTCGCGTGAAAAGCCGGCTCCATGAGTGCTGCCGCAGGGCTGATTACCTGCTCCACGGGCAACCACGCCGGCTCAGGCTGCCGCTGCCTGGTCGAGGACAACAAATCCTGAATAATCCGAACGACCCGCGTGAGCTGCTCATCAATGACCGTCACCCGCTTCTTCATCTCAGGCGTGACACCGGGCTCCTCAGCCAGCGCTTGCACATGCCAGGCGATCGAGTGGAGCGGCGTACCGACCTCATGCGCCACAGACGCGACCAACTGCCCCACCGCAGCTAACCGCTCCGAACGATTCAGCTGGTCTTTCGCATCGACCAACTGCGTATTGGCCTTCAGAAGATTCTCCCTCTCCGTCGCGAGCGCGGCCCGTGCCGCTTCCTCTCTCGCCTTACGTTCTTCCCAGGTCATACCGATATAGGCCACCACCAGCAGCACGGCGACGACTAGGCTGCGATTGATTACCGCCGCCTGAAACCGCCCCGGCTTGGTCGGTTGCATCAACCCCATATAGGTCGCCACAACACAGGCCACCACCGTCACCAGCATCAGCGCACGATTGCGCACCGTCGCAACTAATAAAATCGGCAATACGAAACCATACGCGCCGACAATGTTCGCCGGAGCGGCCATTTCGAGCGCGACGATGGCCAAAAACACCGCCGCCGCGATCGCCAGCACAATGCGATGTTGTTTCAACATGGGAATACGGGATGAGCACACTGCCGATACACCATGGTGCGATCGCTCACAGGCCGTGAGGAAACTATCTCAACTCCGCAGTCCCTCGTCAGGGACCAGAAAGGAGCGTCGTCGAAGGATGCTCACACTGACCGTCCAGCAAGGCCGTCGGCCCGCCCGCATCTTAGCTCAGAACAAGGAGCGAGGAAGCGATATTGTTTCAGCCTTCCTCGCTCACCGTTCAGCGTTTCCCAGCGGGCGGGCCGAACGCAAGACAGCCCCCAGCTCTCTCATTCGTTCATCGCAGAGGACCTTCTCAACCGGAACCGCATACTTACGGGTCCAGTTCGAATGACTGTCGACCGTCCCCGGAAGATTAGTTTGCGAGAGTTCCTCCAACCCGTCTTCGAGGTTCGCCAACACGATGCAGGACGGCGTGCGAGCCAGGTAAAGATGAATCGCCCGGCAGAGATCACTCGTCATGGCTGGCGCAGTCGCCAGATCCTCGGTCACGCCATGGGGCAAGAGACCTTCCCGCTGAAGCGCGCTGAGGATGCCTGACTTGTCGCGCTGCCGCGTCTCCCAGGCCTGACAGCGCGCCGCGTCATCGATCAAGGCGCCCAGCCCTTCACGCACGCGCAAATCCTCGCCAGCCCAAAACCCGGTGAGCGTCGGCAAGTCGTGCGTCGTGGCCACCGCCAACGACTGCGCCGGATAGTCGCCAGGCGACTTCCATCCTCCGTCTCCGCCGCGCTCGAAATAGAACACGCGGTACGACAGCACCCTCGCCTTGGCCAACTGTTCTCTGATCCAATCAGGCACCGTTCCAAGGTCTTCTCCGATGACCACGGTCTTAGATCGAATACTCTCCAATGCCACGATCGCGAGCAAATCCTCAAAGGGATATTGCACATACGTCCCCTCGGACGCGGGCCTCCCGCGAGGAATCCAGAAAAGACGACAGAAGGCCATCACATGGTCTAACCGGATAGCCCCGCCGGCTCGAAAATTGTGACGCAGCAACTGAATCAGCAGCTCATACCCGCTGGCCCGCAACGCATGGGGATTCATCGGGGGCAACCCCCAATTCTGTCCCTCCGGCGCAAAGGGATCTGGAGGAGCGCCACAGTCCGCGCCAAACGCCAAAACCGATTGATAGACCCAGGCCTCGGCCCCATTCCGATCAGCCCCGAGAGCCAAGTCATGATAGAGCCCGATCGGCATCGCCAGCTGCTCTGACTTCCGTCGAATCCCGTTCAACTGCTCGCTTGCGACCCACTGCACGTATTGAAAAAAATGGATACGCGCCTGATGGTGTCTCGCAAACTCACGAAGCGGTTGGCCCGGCATCGCCAACTCTTTAGGCCAATCGTGCCAGGTCGCAGACTTGGATTGAATCAGCCAACGCTCTTCCTCCAGCGTCTGGAAAGTGGCATAGAGCTCAAGCGGCGTGCCTTCATCCTGGATGAACCGCTCCAAGAGCCTGGCTCGTTCCGTGGTCGGCTGGAGGTTCGGGTGCTCCCCGCGGTAGGCATCTTTCAAAAATTCTCGGTAGGCCAATTCGAGCATGGTCCGCTTAACGGTCCCGATCGCGTCGTAATCCACGCAACGGCTCTCTCGCAGCGTCTGAAGCTTGGCTTGAAATTCGGGAGCATGAAACTGCCGCTGCGCCTCTTCCGACTTCGAAAATTCCGGCAGCACCTCGAGATCGATATACAGTTCATTCAGGTAGAGTCGGCTGGAAGGCGCATAGGGGCTGATGTGATAGGGCCTGGTATTCCGCAGCGCATGCAACGGATTCAATCCGATCACTCCGGCGCCAAGACCCGTCCAGGCCCACTCCACAATTCGCCCAAGGTCGGTAAAGTCTCCGCAGCCCCAGTTCCGATCGGAAGATAACGAATAGAGCTGCACGGCTAAGCCCCAAAGTCGTTGATTCGCCTCAATCGACGGAGGGACATAGCACTGGCGAGGCGCCACGATGAGACGCATCGTTCCCACCATTCCACCGACCAGCCCCTTGGCTCGTATCGTCAACTGATAATACCCAAGCGAGAGCCCCACGGGGGCAGGAATTTCGACCAGCACATGCCGTCGACCATCCAGAACACGGACCTCCCCAGCAGAGAGCCCTGGCCCGGCCTGGCCTTCCTGCACCAGTTCATTCGCTTCGTCGCGAATCTGCCACTCCACCACCTCGGCGGATTGTTCGTGCCCCTCTTCGAGCGCCAAACAACAGGACAGAGGAGATCCCGGCTCCCCCTCACGCAAAACCCGCACAGGCTCGCAGGGCCGTTGCCACGGCGCGTCATCCCATGCGCGCAAGGCCTCTGTCAGCGAGGCAGTCGAATCGACCGTAAAACCCATGGCAGTCAGAATGGCACGCCTGGTGTCATCAGACGTGTGATGAAGCATCCCGGAGATATCGTAATAGTCTGCAGCGATGCCGACCCGTTCGGCAAATGTGGCAAGAAGGCTCGGGTCGCTCGAATCATGCATGAACAAGAGTCTGAGTGAAGGCCTGCAGCATGTCAAGCTATCCCCTTGTTCTTACAGATGAATTCAGTGCAATCCTCTCCACATGAGGCCTCAACGTCAGCTCTCCATGGCAGAGCATTCGCAGCCATGAAATTTCCGCACAAGGAGCCTACGGTGAGAAACATGAAATGGAAGAGCAGACAGGAGGGAGCTACTGGATGCCAGCCTGGCGTTGAAGCCACCGGACATACGTCACGATGTCATCGACGTCGGCAGGAGTCACGCCATCAATCTTTGGCATGTTGCCAAATTCCCAATGGTGCGCCTTCACGCCGTTGGCTGCAGCCCGCTGAAACGCGGCGTCCCCATGGTGGTTCGGCTCGTAGACCTTATGCACCAACGGAGGTCCATGGTCGGTGCCAACCCCTTGGTTCCCGTGGCAAGCAGCACAGTTCGCGTTGAATTTGGCTTCACCTGTTTGAAACTCGGCCGGCGTAGGACCGCCCCCGACCGCTTGTTTCGGCTGCGAAGAATCGCAGGCCACAAAGAGGCCCAACACCAACAACCATATGCCGATCTGAGATCGCGAGGTCAGTCCCTGTATCATGCCATCACGGCTGCCGGTCCGGCCCCTTCTGTTGTCCAAATTGATCACGCAACATCTGTTGCGTGCGCTGGAGCGTCGTCCGACGATAAATCCTGGCACCGATCGGCACGAGCACGATCAATCCAATCGTCAGATACATAAAGAATTCTTCCGGCGACATGCAACAATTCCCTTCGCACCATGTGACGAGTCACGTCTCACGTTTCACGGGTTATATCGCATATGCGATGGGATCCACAACCCCGGCCTTCGCAAACCCCTCTCGCCGGATCACACAACTATCGCAACGCCCGCAGGCCAGATCCCCCGCCGGATCGTAACAACTATGGGTCAAATGAAACGGGACCCGTAATTCGAGTCCCCGCCGGATGATGTCCGCTTTCGTCAGCATCAGCAAGGGAGCTTTAATTTGGAGTGGGCTCCCTTCCGTGCCGGCCTTCGTGCCTTCCTTCACTGCCGCTTCAAACGCGCGAATGAATTCAGGCCGGCAGTCAGGATAACCGGAGTAGTCGAGTACGTTCGCGCCAAAATAGATGAACGACGCCCCCACGACCTCTGCATGCGCCGCCGCAATCGAAAGAAAAATAAGATTCCGCCCAGGCACATAGGTGACCGGAATGCCCTGACCCCGCTCGTGTCCCGCTCGATCTTTCGGCACGGCTGCCGGGCCGGTCAACGCCGACCCGCCGATGGCGCGGAGGTCCACATTCATCACCAGATGATGAGCCACGCCCAGCGCTGCGGCAACCTGCCTAGCCCGCTCCACCTCGACGGCATGACGTTGCCCGTAGGCCATCGTCAGAAAGAAGAGCTCACAGCCCTCCGCCCTGGCAATCGCCGCCGTGACGGTAGAATCCAGGCCTCCGCTGGCCAGCACAACCGCTCGCGTATTCGTTGGCGTCATCATACCCGCTCCCACAGACGACACAGAGTATCAAGCGCGGCCGCGGAACGCGAGCCTCGCCTGACGAGGAAAGAACTAGAAGCATGTGTAACGGGATGCGGACCAGACAGGGCAGGAATCACACCGATCGCACGGGAACGCACCTAGTCGCGATCTTCTTCTCGCTCGATTTTCTCCAGCAACTCTTCTTTCGACTGACATTCGACGCAGAGCTTCGCAAAGGGAACGGCTTCCAATCTCCGCTCGCTGATCTCGACACCGCACTCCGCGCAGATCCCGTAGGTCCCCTCGGTGAGCCGCGTCAACGCCTCGTCGATGGCCTGCCGACGGCGATTGCGCATCTCCATCAAGGAAATACCCAACTCGCGATCAAGATCCATGAGGGCTTGGTCGCCGACATCGCGCGCGGATTCTAAGCGGCGCTGCTTATCCTCGATGAGGGATTGGCCCAGGCTCCCCTCGATCTCTTTGATAATTTCCTGACGCTTGCGCATCAGCATCTGCTGAAGGACTTCGCGCCGGTGCTCCCGGTCCTCGCGCTCTTTCGCCGACTCCTTGGGTCTGGCCGCCAAAGGGGACACAGCCATACTGATGGGCTTTTCAACAACCTCGACTGCCGCAGGTTTCGGCTTGCTCGCGGGCTTGACGGCCTTTGCGACCTTCGCTGGCGCCTTGGCCTTCGCCACAGGTTTCTTCTTGGCGGGGGTTTTTGTTGCCATGGCGAATCCTACTCCTAAGGTGAACTTCGACTAGCCGAAAAAAGTCCGGCATTCATAGCACGATGCGATGATCTTTGACAAGAGGTTGTGGGGAAGCGCCCGGAAGCCCCCTAGGGGTAGAAGATCGTTGAATGAATGGAGTACCCGCTCAGCTTGTCTCGTCCCTTCAGCCCCTGCAGCTCGACCAGGAAATCCAGCCCGACGATCTCGCCTCCCAACTGCCTGACGAGAGACACTGTCGCAGCCGCCGTGCCCCCTGTGGCCAATAAGTCATCCACGATCAGCACCCGCTCGCCCTCGGCAATCGCATCGCGGTGGATAGCCAGGGAGTTCGATCCGTACTCCAAGCTATACTTCACTTCAAAGCTGTCGGCGGGCAACTTGCCTGGCTTCCGGACCGGCACAAACCCGGCGTTCAACCGGTTCGCCAGCATCCCCCCGAAAATGAACCCCCGCGACTCAATGCCAATCACCTTGGCGATCCGCTGCCCCTGATAGTAGGCGGTCAATTCATCGGCAATCGACGACAGGGCGCGGGCATCTTTCAGCAACGTGGTGATGTCGTAGAAGAGGATCCCGGGCTTGGGGAAATCGGGGACTTCGCGAATGAGGGCATGATAATTCATCGTGGTCATCGATCACAGTAAATCGGATTGCGTCATGGTCCTACGTTCAATGGTGTGGCGCAAGCGCGCCAACGCGGCCATTTCAATCTGCCGGACCCGCTCACGGGTCAGCCCTAACTCCCGGCCGATCTCTTCCAATGTCTGCGCCTCACTCCCATCGAGTCCAAACCGCGCCACAATAACAGTTTGCTCCTTCTCGGGCAACTCCGTCACCCACTCCATCATCTCCTCTCGCCGCATGACCCCTTCGGCCGTATCGGCAGGCGAAATGCCGACAGGGTCCTCGATCACATCGCGCAAGAACGTATCCGCGCCGTCATTGATCGGACTATCCAGCGAACAGGTCGTGCGGACCACCTGTCTGAGGTCCAGCACCTCTTCTTCCGTCGTCTTCATCTTCGCCGCCACTTCCGACGCGGTCGGCTCTCGACCAAGTTGGTGGACCAGCAGCTCCACTTTACCCAGATAGCGATTCAGCCGCTCCACCACATGCACCGGCAACCGCACGAGCTTCCCCTGATTGATAATCGCTCGTTCGATATACTGCCTGATCCACCAGGAGGCGTAGGTGCTAAAGCGGAAGCCGCGCTTGTAGTTGAATTTCTCGACCGCCTTGATCAGCCCGAGATTGCCCTCCTCGATGACATCGGAGAAGGGAAACCCGCGATGCATGTACCGTTTCCCGATGCTGATCACCAGCCGGAGGTTCGATTCGATCATCTCCTGGCGCGCCTGCTCGTCGCCCGCCATGACCCGTTTGCCCAACTCCTGCTCCTGCTTGAACGTCAGCAAAGTCGAATGCCGCACCTCGCGCAAATAGCACTTGAGGGTATCCAATCCTTCGGAGCGGCCGCTCAGTCGCTCCCCCTCGACAGGCGATTCTTCCCCCTCCGACTGCTCAGCAGAGTCTTCGTCGTCGCGGTCGACCGTCTGTCGGCGCGCCTCGCCCAGATCGTGCAACTCTTCGCCCCCTCGCGCCATGCGTGACACCACTCCCGTTTTATTCGCTCAATACCAGATTTGAAAATGGGCACATCGCCCTGTCGCCTGGCTCCACTCCACCTCAACGGCTGCCACGCGTGAGGCCGGCGGCCCGACCTGTAAGACTTCGATCAGGGTCAGAATCCGGTCTTTGGAGCCCTCGAGTTCGACGCGACCGTCGTCGAGATTCCTGACCCCGCCGCAGAGTCCTCGCTCCGATGCGACGCGAGCCGCGAACGCTCGATATCCGACGCCTTGAACCCTTCCCGTCACAAACAGTTTCGCTCGAAGACTTGCCGGCCCACGCGATTCGGACATAGACCCAAACCATTCGCCATGACCGAAAAGACCTATCCAAGGCACAAATACTCTCACACCTCCGCAAAGGCGTCACGCGTTTTGAGATTCTACGCGAACGCACTTCACCGAACGGTCTTACATGGAACAAGCAGACATGAAACAACGATTCGCCCCATGCCTACACTAGGCTGACCAGTGCAGACGCAGGGGATAGGAACAAGAAGGAATTCGCTGAAAGGGAAATGCTGGGGGGGGGACTCACCGCCAGCCTCAGTGGTTTGGCTGGCGGCACGAGAACTTCTGTTGGTCGGGGCGACAGGATTCGAACCTGCGACCCCTGCGTCCCGAACGCAGTGCGCTACCGGGCTGCGCTACGCCCCGACAAAATCAACAGAACACAACGCGAAGGGGGATTGTCTTACATCAGGGGGTCAAAACGCAAGCCATGGGCATCAGCCACCCCGCGACAGGTAATTTTACCGCCCGACAGGTTCACTCCCTTCGCCAATCCCGCATCGGCTCGAACCGCCTCGTCCAGCCACCAATCCACGAGAGACCAGCTTAGGCGCGCGGGCTCCCGGGACAAGCACCGCCCCGATCACCAGGTCTGCGGCGATCACCGACTCCTCAATCGCCGCCTGTGTGGAAGCGCGGGTCACGATCCGGCCCCGATACAAGTCGTCGAGCGCCCGGAGCTGCTCCAGGTCGAGATTGACCACCGTCACCTGCGCTCCCATCCCGACAGCAATCCGCGTCGCCGCTCGTCCCACCACCCCGGCCCCCAGCACCACGACTCTCCCCGGCTCGACGCCTGGCACCCCGGCCAAGAGAAGCCCGCGCCCTCCCTGGGTCTTCTCTAAATAGCGCGCGCCGACCTGCACCGACATCCGCCCCGCGATTTCGCTCATCGGCTTGAGCATCGGCAAGGTGCCGTCTTTCGCCTCGATCGTCTCATAGGCAATCGCCGTGATCTTGGTCTCCAGCAGGGCCTTCGTGAGATCCGGCAACGAGGCCAAATGCAGATAGGTAAAGAGGACCTGGCCTGGATGGAAGAGGTGGCATTCGGAGAGCAGCGGCTCCTTGACCTTCACGATGAGCGTCGCTCGCTCAAACACCTGCTCTTTTGAGTCCGCGATAGTGGCGCCCGCGCTTCGGTACTCCTCGTCTGAATACCCGCTACCGACTCCGGCCGACGGTTCAAGCCAGACCTCATGGCCAGCCTGACGCAACGATCGCACCCCATCGGGCGTCACACTCACGCGATACTCATGATCCTTGATCTCTTTGGGCACCCCGACAACCATGGCCTCGTCCTCCTTGCGCGATCAATCCAACAACTCTTCGCCCATTATATACAACAGGGGTGGAAATGCACGGCAAGGCTCACGGAAACAGCCCCATCAAGTAGACAGTACGCGCAGGCCTGGTGTAAGATTTGCCCGCTCTTCAGCTCACGATCGACAGAGGGAGGCTCTATGGATGCTGCGTCTGGATCTTGCAACGCCTGCGGCGTGACCGGCACCGCGCTCATGAAGTTATCGCTCGGGAAGGACTTCTTCGGTCGCACCTACGATCGCCTGTCCCCCTCGACCGATCAAAGCCCCAAATGGTACTGCGAAATCTGTTCGATGCAGAAAAATATCCAGCGCGACTTTCGGGATATCCTGGGAGAGTTCGATAAACTCGCGGCGGGCCACGGCTCCATACTCTCCATACAGGAAGAGTTTCAACGGGCCTCGTTACGGCTGCGCGAGATCGCGGCCATTCTCACCGGAATGGCGGGGCAGTCCCCGTTCCTGACCTCAGCCGCCGTCACACAACTCATGGGCCGTATGCAGACTGCCTCAGTACGGACCTAACGAAGGAATTACTCGTGTCCACCTTTACTCGCCATATTTTCGTCTGCACCAACCAGCGGAGTCCGGATGATCCACGCGGGAGCTGCTCAAAGCTTGGATCTGAGGCGCTCCACGCCTGCTTCAAGCAAGAGGCGAAGCGGCTGGACTTGAAAAACGTCGTGCGCGCGAACAAAGCCGGATGCCTCGACCATTGCGCCGAAGGGCCGAGCGTCGTGATCTATCCGGAAGGCGTGTGGTATCAAGTCAAAACCGAAGCCGACGTGACGGAAATCATGGAGCGCCATGTCGTCAAAGGCGAAGTCGTGACCCGTCTAGTCTTGCCAGACCACCCAGCTCCCACGACCGTCCCTCCGCTTAAACCGTAGCAGCGCACCACAAGGACCCTTATGGCCGTCGAAGAAAAATGGAAAGCCAACCTGGAAAAGGTGGCCTGCATGAAACAGTTTCCCGGGTTGCTCGGCAACTGGGAAGCCTTGGCGGGAAAAACGATCACGGACGTCATCCCTCTCAAAGGGAAACAGGGAGCGGCCGTACTGGTCTGCGCCGATGGCGCCTTTACCATCCTGCCCCCCATGGCAACGGAACCCTACGAGTTGGGCGAAGCCCTGACGGTGGCGCGATGGCTCCTCGAACCGGCGCACCAGCAGGCCTATGTGGAATATAACCGGCTAGCCAAAAAAGACAAAGACGCCCTCATGGCCGCTAGAGCCGATAAGATTCTTGGAGCGATTCAGAATAATCTGGAACAGATTCCGGAGCTGAAAGATCGCTTAAAAGAACTTGTAAAGGAGTGGAAGTGAGCGACAGCCTCCCGAACAGAAACATGTTCGACATCTTTTCCCAAGGTCTCTTTGAAGGAATCAAACCTATGATGATCATTCGCGACCACCTCGTCCGCCATCCAGACCGTTGCACCCACCAGGGCATTTGCATGCCCATCTGCCCGACCGGCGCCTGGCTCTCGACTCATCCCTACAAGTTCGATCCTTCCCGCTGCC
>JAPLLI010000141.1 GCA_026387615.1 Nitrospirota bacterium | reverse complement strand
TTCCAGGCAAGATCTTCGCGCCGATGTCGCTCACCTATGGGTTGGCTTTGACTGGCGCGCTCCTCATGGCCTTCACGCTGGCCCCGGCCCTCTGTTCATTTTTGCTGACCGGTCCCATCCAGGAGCGGGACACAAAGATTGTCGAAGTCATCAAACGACGGTACCTCGCGGTGCTGGAATGGGCGCTCGATCGTCCGCGGGCGGTGATCGGCCTGGCCCTTGCGGTGTTGCTGTGCTCGCTGAGCCTGGTGCCCTTCATCGGCGGAGAATTCATGCCAGCGTTGGAGGAAGGAAATATTTGGGTGCGGACGACCATGCCGGTCGACATTTCATTCGAGGAAGCCAGCCGGCTGGTGACCGAGGTCCGCGCGATCTTCAAGCAGTTTCCCGAAGTGGTCAGTGTAGCATCCCAACTGGGCCGCCCAGACGATGGAACGGATCCCACTAGTTTTTTCAATGCGGAATTCCTGGTCAACCTGAAGGACAAGGCCGAGTGGCGGAAGACCCTTGCGACTAAGCGGGACTTGATCGATGAAATCGAACGGGAACTCTCCGCGATTCCAGGGGTGACGTTCAATTTCTCCCAGGCAATCCAGGATAATGTGCAGGAGGCCATGTCCGGCGTGAAAGGTGAAAATGCCATCAAACTCTTCGGGAGCGACCTGCGCCGTCTCGAAGAGCAGGCGGCTCAGATCAAACAGGTGATGGAGCAGGTGCCGGGGGTCAAGGATCTGGGCGTGCTCCATCTGCTGGGCCAGCCGAATCTCGTGATCGAGGTGGATCGTCAAGCCTGCGCTCGCTATGGACTCAAAGTGGGCGACGTCAACAATGTGGTGCAGGCAGCCATCGGTGGACAGGCCGTCACCCAGGTATATGAAGGCGAAAAATGGTTCGATCTCGTCGTCCGGTTCAAACAGGACTATCGCCGGGACGCGGACGCGATCGGCAATATCCAAGTCAATACGCCGGAGGGAGCCAGGATCCCGCTCAAACAGCTGGCCACGATCACGGAGCAGACCGGCGCCTTCATCGTCTATCGAGAGAACAACGAGCGGTATATCCCCATCAAGTTCAGCGTGCGGGGGCGTGACCTGGAAGGGACGGTCACCGACGCGCAGCAACGGATCGCCAAGCACGTCACCTTACCGGAAGGCTATCGCATCGAGTGGCATGGCGAATTTGACCAGCTGCAGGATGAAAAACGACGTCTCATGTTCATCGTGCCCGTCACGCTCCTGATCATCCTGTTCCTCGTCTATTTCGTCGTCCATTCGCTACGTGATGCCCTCCTGGTCTTGCTCTCCGTGCCCTTTGCCCTGGTGGGAGGGGTCTTCGCGCTCGCGATAACGGGGACGCACTTCAGCATCTCCGCTGCCGTGGGGTTCATTTCTCTCTTTGGCGTGGCCGTGCAGGGCGGGCTCATTCTGGTGAGCCGCATCCGCGATCTGATCGGGGAAGGGTTCGATGTCAGGGCTGCCATCATGAAAAGCGCGGAAGTGCGCATGCGTCCGGTCTTGATGACCTCGCTGGCTGCGGCGATCGGGCTCCTGCCTGCGGCGGTCGCGACCGGCATCGGTGCGCAGTCCCAACAGCCATTGGCCCGCGTCGTGGTAGGTGGCATGCTGACCTCGGCGGTGTTGATTCTTGTGGTGCTGCCGATCCTGTATGAGCTGCTTCATCGGAAGAAAAATCAGGAGGCGCCCCTGGCTCAGTAGACGAGCGACCGGCTGATTGCGTCATTGAATCGTGTGTCTCGTGGGAACGACTGATCCAGGCTTGACAGAGGCCCTGTCGCAGAGATACACAGCGCGAAGGAACTTTGTTTTCAGTCTGGACCAAAGGATCATATCGTGGCCAATCATTCTCTCGCTGGTCAGCCGGCGCCTCCGTCGATGCTGGTCAACATTCCTCGTCTGATCACGGCCTACTATACCGAGAAGCCGGATGTGGATTTGCGCGAGCAGCGCGTCACCTTTGGCACCTCCGGCCATCGCGGCACAGCCTTCAAGCGAAGCTTTAACGAAGTGCATATCATCGCTGTGGCGCAGGCGATCTACGAATACCGCAAGAGAGAGAACATTACCGGCCCTCTCTATCTGGGGATTGATACCCATGCCCTGTCTGAGCCGGCCTTTGCCAGCGTCTTAGAGGTGCTGGCGGCCAATGGAGTCCTGGTCATGGTGGACCGTGACGGAGGCTATACTCCGACTCCCGTCATCTCCCATGCCATCCTCACCTACAACCGGGGCAAGAGCTCAGGCCTGGCAGACGGCATCGTCATCACTCCCTCGCACAATCCACCCGAAGATGGCGGTATCAAGTACAACCAGCCCCATGGCGGCCCGGCTGACACCGTCGTCACGAAGTGGATCGAGGACCGGGCCAACGCTCTGATGAAGGCCGATCTGCATGGCGTGGCGCGCCTCCCCTATGCCCGTGCCAGACGGGCCGCAACCACTAAGCCCCATGATTATCTCGGCGCTTACATTGGTGACCTCGCGCAGATCATCGATCTAGGCGTGATTCAATCAGCCGGGTTGAAACTCGGCGTCGATCCGCTCGGCGGAGCCGGGGTGGCCTATTGGCAGCCGATCGCAGCACGGTATGGCTTGAATATCGAGGTGGTGAATCCTTCCGTCGATTCGACCTTCCGCTTCATGCCGCTCGATTGGGACGGCAAAATCCGCATGGACTGTTCTTCGCCCTTTGCCATGGCCAATCTCATTGCGCTGAAGGATCGCTTCGATGTCGCCTTCGGCAACGATGCGGACAACGACCGGCATGGCATTGTCACCCGCTCGTCCGGCCTGATGAACCCCAACCATTACCTCGCCGTCTCGATCGCCTATCTCTTTGCGAACCGCCCGGACTGGAAGCCGGATGCTACGATCGGGAAAACGCTGGTGAGCAGCAGCTTAATTGACCGTGTCGCAACCA
>JAPLLI010000237.1 GCA_026387615.1 Nitrospirota bacterium | reverse complement strand
ACACAGAGACGGCCATGATTGTCCTTGCAGGCGTTGGGATACATGATGCGCTTTTCGATGTCCTTAATCGTAATCAGTCCTTTGAGCTCAAAATGCTTATTGACGACCGGCAGCTTTTCAATCCGATGCTCGTGTAACACTTCACGGGCCTTCTCCAAGCTCGTGCCTTCGGGCGCCGTGATCAGCTTGTCCCGCTTCATGACTTGCGAGACCTTCAAATCCATCCTGGTTTCGAACCGCAGATCGCGATTCGTGAGAATGCCGACCAACTTTTTGTCTTTTGTGACGGGAATACCGGAGATCCGGTATTTCGACATCAACGCATAGGCGTCGCGAATCGTTTGATCGGGCGAGATCGTGATCGGATCGAGAATCATGCCGCTCTCAGACTTCTTGACCCGGTCTACTTCCGTCGCTTGATCCGCCGGCGACAACACGCGATGGATAATCCCCAGCCCGCCTTCGCGGGCAATCGCGACGGCCAAACGGGACTCGGTTACCGTGTCCATGGCTGAGCTGATGATGGGAATATTAATCTTGATGTTGCGGGTGAGCATCGTCCGCATATCGACTTCACTCGGCAACACCTGAGACTTGGCCGGGATCAATACGACATCGTCGTAGGTCAATCCTAAACGTGGTTCCTTATCCAGCATATCTTCCCTTCACCAGCTCCTCAAACCCTCGTGACCGTTCTTACGATTTTCTTGATGTGCCCGTAACCTGCGCATTCTCGATTTCAGCGGCGCTCTCGGCATTCTCCTGGAGCCGTTCGCTTCCTTCGTCGGCCGGCATGAACTGTTCGACCCGGGTATTTCCACTGTCGACGACGAACACGCTGCCCCTGACATCGACCGCAATGCCGTAAGGGAAGTTGAATTGGCCCTTGCCGTTCCCGAACCCGCCCCATTGGGTGATGAAGTTACCTTCTTTGTCGAACTTCTCGATGCGGTGATTACCGGTGTCCGACACGTAGACATCGCCGGCTCCATCGACCGTAATACCCCAGGGAGAGCGCAACTGGCCGGCTTCCTGCGCGAGCGGGCTGCTGGCGTGGCCCGGCTCGGAACTGCCGCCCCACTTCGCCAGCAACTGCGGCAGCACGTTGGTGCTGGTGTCGAATTTCTGAATCCGGTGATTACCCATATCCACGACGTACACGAACCCGTCCGTCTGGTCCACGGCGATGCCACGCGGGAAGTAGAACTGGCCATCTCCGTTTCCGAAGCTGCCCCAGGACATGATGAACTCCCCGTTCATGTCGAACTTCTGCACGCGGAAGTTGGCGCTATCGACCACATAGACATAGCCGCGCACCCGATCGACCGCGATGCCCCAAGGTGAATTAAACTGGCCTTCGCCGTTGCCGCGCGACCCGAACTTCATGAGATAGCCGCCGAGTTTCCCGTCGAACTTCTGAACGCGGTGATTGTTCGTATCCACCACCCAGACGTCGCCCTTGCCATCGCAGGCAATGCCCGTGGGGTTATGGAAGTTCGAATTGGCGGAACCGAAGTTCCCCCAGAGGATAATGAAGTTCCCGGCATTGTCGAACTTCTGAATCCGGTTGTTGCCGTTATCGACCACGAACAGGGATCCCTGCTGATCGACCGTCAGGCCATATACCGGAGCCATGAATTCGCCACCATGCAGCAAGGATGCGCCGCGGCCCGTCCGGCCCCATTCGGCCACGCAGAGGTAACCCGACGTATTGACCAGAATTGTGGTCGTGGCGGGAGTGGAGACGTTTCCACCCACATCCTTGAACCACACGTAAATCGCCTTCTGCCCGTCTCCAGGCGACAGAATAAACGGGATCGTCGCGCCGAACTTGGTGGCCGGCGTGACCTCGACCCATCCCGGCGTCCCCGCCATAGGCGTCATGGGCGCTTCCGAGGTGAAATAGGCCGCCACTCCGGTATCGACGTCGTTCGCTGAAATCGTGACGATGACTTCCGGCGTATTCGTCATGAAGGCGCCATGATTGATCACGGCATAGGGATTCTGCGGCGCCGTGATATCGATGAGCACCGGCATGGCCGTCACTTCACTCGACAACGCGCTTTCCACGCCATTCTCGAACACTGCGGTCACAGCATAGTAATAGGGGGTATCGTTTGACAGACCGCTGTGGGCGTAGGGATTCATCACGCCTTCGATTTTCGTCGCCGTCTGGGTTGTGAGGTTCGGAAGGGTATTGAAATACAAATTATAGGACTGGGCGCCGGGCACCTCCATCCAACTGAGGAAGGCTTCCGTATCGCCGGCTTTGACCGCCACACTGCGGGGCGCGGGCGTCTCACTCGGCACCAGACTCGCGGCCGCAGCGGCGTCGGCGCTCCTCCCGCGATCGAGTTCTTCCTCCGTCGGCACATACTTGAGCACGCGGCCATTGCCGCTATCGACCACGTAGACTGCGCCCTCTTTGTCGACCGCGATTCCATAGGGATAATTCAACTGCCCGTTCGCCCGTCCGCGATTACCCCAGGCACAGAGGAACGTTCCGTTGCCGTCGAACTTTTGGATGCGATGATTGCCGGTATCGACGACATAAACGTTGCCGAGCGCATCGCAGGCAATGCCCCAGGGGGACTTGAATTGGCCTGGACCCGCGCCTTCGCGGCCCCACTTGGCCAGGAAGCTCCCGCGGGCATCGAACTTCTGAATGCGATTATTGCTTTCATCGGCCACGAAGATGTTGCCGACAAAGTCGACCGCCACGCCACGGGGAAAGAAGAAGGCGCCGTCGAAGCTGCCGTCACGCCCCCACTTGAGCAGAGCCTGCCCGTCCGCGGTAAATTTCTGAATGCGGGAATTGCTCGTATCGGATACGTAGAGATTCCCCTCACCGTCCGTCGCGAGCCCCCAGGGTACGTCGAACCGGCCCAAATCAGCCCCGCGCCAGGCAAAACCGAACTTACCCCAAGCCTGCATCACGTTGCCGTCGAGATCAAACTTCTGGATGCGGTTATTGCCACTGTCCGCGATGTAGAGCACGTTATTCGGCCCGACGGCCAAACCGCGAGGATAATAGAAGCTGCCCTCCTGCGAAGACGGATCACCGCCCCAGCGGGCGACAAACTTTCCTGACTTGTCGAGCTTCTGAATCGAATGGTTATCGGTGTCGGCCACGTAGATGTTGCCGTCCTTGTCGAGCGTGATCCCGGTGGGCGAGCTGAACTCTCCGTCGTCGACGCCTTCACACCCGATCGTCATGGCCAACAAATAGGGCGAGGGAATCGCCATGACCTCCTGAGACTCAAGGCTCTCCCCCTTCTGCGTCACCACGGTCACCACGTAGTAGTAGCAGGTCCCGTTGGCCAGATCGTCATGGACAAACGGACTCTGGACCCCTTCCACGCAAGTGCCGTTCTCCTTCGTCACCCCAATGACGGCTTTGAAATCATCGTCGCCGGCAATCGGACGCGTGAGATCGGAGAACTTGATCATCACGCCCTTGGTGGTTTTAAAATAGAGGTTGTAGTACATGGCATCGGGAACGGGATCCCAGGTCAGGGTGACCCGGCCATTTCCCGATTTCGCGGCCACATTCGCTGGAGCTGGGGGAAGTTCCTCTTCTTGCGCGATCGAATCGCCGGCACCCCATTCTCCCTGGATTTCTTCGATAGTCAGATGCGTTCGATCAAACCGAAACATCTCGTCGAGTAGCCATGCTCTGATCATTGGTGGTGCCTCGTGTGACAGGACCGGGTGAAATCGAAGAACTTCGCCTCTTTCAACAACTTAGATTAAGAACGGGAAGTCTAACAAAGCGGCTTGAGGGGAGTCAACGGGGCCCTACGCGCCCTTGCTGCTCGCGCAACGCGCGGCCTCAGGAGAAAGGCGGGGACAGCTTGGAGATTCCCTTGCTCCCGGAGCGCGCACAATCGGAAGAGGGAATGAGGGGGCAGCCAGGCTGTCTTTCTTGCTCGCAGAGCCCCCACGATAAAACGGTGGTCGCTCGATGCGCGCAGTGAAAGCCAGCCTGACTGCTCCCTCATGGGACAAGGGGGGAAGAGGAATCTTGGAGTGAAAAAGCTCGCTCGACGCGCGCAATTTAAAGAGCGCTCAGGCCCCCCTTTCGGGAAGGAATAATGCGGGGAAAGAAATGGCCAAACGGCTAGCCATTTGGCACGGGTCATGAGTGAAAGATGGCAGATTTATTGAGACTTAGGCCTGTTCAACCGGCTCCTCGACATTGATCTCTGCATCGAAAGCCAGCAGAGACTCCCCCTCCACAAGATCGCTCGCAACGGGGAGGTCTTCGGCGTAGGACGGCTCGGAGTGCTGGACTTCCAGCAAGGACTCCTCTTCGATCGGCAGGAGCGCCTGCTCAGACTCGCCAAGCTCTTTAAATTCACGCAACGGCGGAAGCTGAGTTAAATCTTGCAGCCCGAAATGCTCAAGGAAAAACTTGGTCGTCCCATACATGATCGGCCGACCTGGCACGTCTTTGCGTCCCACGATCCGTATCAACTTGCGCTCACAGAGGGTGCGTAAGACACCGGAGGTTTCCACGCCTCGGATCTCTTCAATCTCGGATCGCACGAGCGGCTGCTTATAGGCAATAATGGCCAGGGATTCGAGCGCGGAGCGGGAAAGCTTTTGCGCCGTCTTGGCCTTATCCATCCGTTTCAGCCAGGGCCCATACTCCTGTTTCGTGGCCAGCCGATACCCGCCAGCCACCTGCACAAGCTGAATGCCTCGCCCGGCCTGATCCAGATCGTGCGAGAGAAGATCCAACGCCTGAACCACTTCAGCTTTTGGAACCGTTCCCACAATCGACAGGAGCCGCGCGAGCGGCACCGGCTCAGGCGACACGAACAGGACCGCTTCAAGAATCGCCTTGAGTTCCCGCGCGTCGATGGCCTCAGTCTGACTATTCCCTGTCTCGGCCGCGCTGTCCGCTGCGGCAGTTTCCGGCCCTGACACCCCACAGGCCTCAATCACCGGCGCGGTTTCTGCCAACGACATATCACCTGACTCCTGTTCAACGGTTGAGCTCATGCTCCCCTCCATTCCGCATCATCCAATTCCGCCGGATCTGGCACAAGTGAAAAGGCGCGCGAGACGAGAATCGGCCCGAAATGTTCCGACTGGAAGACTCGGGCCGTTCGAAGCTTCATCAGTTCCAGCAGCGCCAAGAACGTCACAATGATCACGAGCCGGTGACAGGAGGGCTCAAATAGCTCAAGAAAACTCACCGACTCCTGCCCCTCCAACATTTCCAGAATCGCGTTCATCCGCTCACGAACCGTCAAGTTATCCGGCAAAATCTCCATCAGCTTCTTGCCGGGATTGCGATTCAGAATCCCTTGCAAGGCATCCACGAGATCGAACAGGCTAACATTGTCCAACAGCGTCTCATCCGACGCCAATTCGACCGTCGGGCTCTGTTCACGGCTGTAAATCTCCCGCCATAACCGCTCGTGCTCGTCCAATTGATTGGCGGCCTCTTTAAACTGCTTATACTCAAGCAAGCGCCGCACCAACTCCTCACGGGGATCCGGTCCGTCTTCCTCATCCACCGCCGTCTCATCGACCGGAAGCAACATTTTGGATTTAATCTGGATCAGGGTCGCGGCCATGACAAGAAACTCCCCTGCCACCGTCAGGTTGAGGTCTTCCATCGCCTCGATATAGGCCAGATATTGCTGGGCAATCAGGTGGATGGGAATGTCGTAGATATTGATCTCGCTCTTCTTAATAAGATGGAGCAAGAGATCAAGAGGCCCCTCAAAGTTCTCGATGCGAACCTGATAGGGCAATTCCGTTTGTTCTGTGTCGTCTGAGTGGTTATCCACAAGCTGATTTATACCAGCTTTAGGGGGGAGGAGCAAGCCTCCATCTATTAGTAGTGGTAGGGAGAGGCAACCCTACCATTCACCGGGATCGGATCAAATAGACGATCAGCAGAACGCTGAATATGAGGAGAGACAGCGTGATGGCCAACTGGATGGTCGGATTTTCGATTCCCAATGGGGCCTGCTTGGCCGCCGATCTGGTCGCTCGGGTAAACGCCGGCCCCTTTTCAAAAAAGACTTTGGAGAAGTCGTCTCGTCCCTTGAACTGGGCATCGGAAAAATCCGCCGTTGCTCGAAAGGTGGCCCGGCGAAAGTAGGCGCCTCCCTCGAACAGGGTAAAAGTAAAAAACGCCTCACGATCAAAGGTTGCTTCGGAGAAATCTGCCAGCCCCTGAAAACGGCTTCCGGAAAACCCGGTGCCCAACTTGAAATAGGTGCGCGACAGATTGGCGTCCGTCTGGAAGACCACTTCCAAAAACTCCGCCAGCCCGTTGAACCCAGACTGTTGAAAGGTCACCGAGCCCTGAAAGACCGATCGGTGGAATCTCGTATGAGGGCCAAAGGCCGTTTTCTCGGCAACTACATCGCGCAGGAATCGCCCCTGTACAAAATAACTCTCTTTCAGGAATATCGCGCCAGACAGGGTCACAGGCTGCACAAATACGGTCCGTGAAAGATCCACGATCTGCTCAAACGTGGTCCCACTGAAGCTCACAGGACCCTTCACCACCAACAACCCCTGTGCGGATTGGTGCCGGATCGCGCCGCGCACCACAGAATTGACGATCATGAGGGAGCCGGGAATCACGCGGGCCTCGCGGCCCTGCAGCTCCTTCATCACCTCAAGCTCTGGCGGCAACGAACCCACTGGCAAGAGATCCAGGGACAGATCCCCTCGAATGACCACCCCTGAAAGATCGATCCCCTTCCCGTCCCTGAAGGCCTGCAGCAACTGCGTCGCATCCAGCGCTCGGGCCTCCCGCTCTGGCTCCGTGCAGTCGGCGCTCAGATGCAGCGTCAAAGCCGCATCCGCCCCTAATGAACGCGTCTCCACCTGACAGGTTGCAGCCGTTGCCGCAACGGGCAACCAAAGAAGGGCCAGCCCCCCCATCAATATGCTTCGCAAAACCAACTTCATCATGCGGCCCTTATACGGAATGCCACGGCCCAACGCAAGACAAGAACCGCAAATCAGCTGTACGGCCCGACAGGATTTGCTACACTTTCGAGGACGAACAACGCGGAACGATGAATGCAGAACGATGACGGGACAATAGCGCCGCTCATCATCGTTCATTACTCATCGCTCAGCGTTCCCTCCCACGAAGGAGCCCCCTCATGCCACGCCAGCTTATCGCCACCAGCACGTTACTCGTCGCCCTCCTCTGCGGCATCCCGACCTCAGTCCCGGCGGGCACGGTCATTGAGCTCCCGGTCCTGGCGGCCATACGTCAGAACAATCTCGGCGTGTTTGAAGTCTTGATGCTGTGGTGGGACAAAAAACCTGAACCGAACCCCGTCCAATTACAATGGCTCCTCGGGGCGTGAAACTGGGAGACACGCATCTGGGAGCGATGGCTCAAGCCTTTGCCTATGCCATCGAACGCACCCCCTCGGTCCAGCATCGCGGAACCGTTTCCGTGAAAGGGGTGGCCTATCAACCGACAGGCAGCGACGGGCCCAGCGCCGGCGCAGCGATGGCCGTGGGATTCATCGCCCTGTTCAAGGGTCAGGCTATCCAGCGGGGCATTGCCCTGACTGGAACCTTGGAGCCGACGGGACAGATCGGCCAGGTCGGCAGCATCCCGGATAAAATCCGCGCCGCAGCACGAGAAGGCTACCGCACGATACTGGTTCCACGCGGACAGATTCATGACGCGCAATGGAACCTGAATGAATTGGGGTTTCAGCTCAATGTGACGGTAAAGGAAGTGGGCACGATCGACGAAGCCTATCAGCTGATGACCGGGCGGCGGATAGAGGAAAATGATGAACGCTGAACGATGAGTGCTGAACAAGAAGCCTATGGCCTCTTCGTCGTTCCGCGCTCATCATTCATCGTTCAACGTTCAGCCGCGGCTCCCTGCATGATCGCGTCATACTCCGCTTGCGTCAGCCGGTGCATACCTAAGGCCAATCGCCGGCTGAGCTCAGCCTGATCCGGAATCTGCAGCACGTCCAACAGCAAGGCCTGGCTTACGCCGGACGAACAGGCCAGCGAGCGCACCGCGTCAATTCGCACAAAACCGAATCGGGCTTCCGTCCGCAACTCATCGCTGAGAAACGCATCCAAGTCGGCGAAGTCCAGCACCGGCGACAAAATCTGAAACTCGGCGCAGAGTCCGACCTTCAGCACATACACCAGTCCACGGGACTCGGCATCGAGGTAGGTCTGAAGATTCGTGCGAATCAGCCCGGTGCAGAGCCCCCAGAGCCGATGCCCAAGTTGCAGCTCGGCGCTTTCCTCCGAGGTGCGCTCTCGCAAAGCTCCAGCCACGAACAGAAAATGACTCATAGGATATTCATCGCGGGCATTCATCAGGAAGATGGCACACAGGCAGAAGGGACGCCAGGATACCGGCACAGTGCTCCAGCCTCATCGCGCTGGTCAACTCAGGCCGACATCCCATGCGGGAATTAGTGCGTGTGATAATCGTCTGCGTCGTCTAACAGGCTTTCCGGCTTTTCGAGGAAATCTGAATCGTCATCCTCCCCGTCCAGCGTAAGCTCTTCTTCTACGTCTTCATCGACTTCATCGACTTCATCGGCCATGTCCACATCTTCGGGCAACTCATCCTCAAGGTCGGCATCCTTCGGCATCGGCGATCCCAGCGGCCGCAACGACACGGGCTTCTGAGGCGCCTCCTCCACGAACGACGGCATAGGCTTTCTGACAGGAGCGGGAGCCGCCGGTGCGGACGACACGGCGGCAGCCTTCTTCACGGCTGTTTTCTTCGCCACTGGCTTGGGAGCCGCAACCGACCGCTTCTTGGCAGTCTTCGCCACCACTTTCTTTGCAGCTGATTTCTTGGCTGCTTTGGGGGAGGCTAATTTCTTCACGATTTTCTTGACTGCCTTCTTTGCTGCAGGCTTCTTGGCAGATTTCGCCTTGGCTTTGGCCTTCGCCTTTACAGGGGTCTTCTTCGCTGGTTTCTTCTTATTCTTCGCCATCGAAATGCTCCTCTCTCATCCATTGGATGTCTGACGCGGCCTCCATCTAGCATGAACTAATGGAGTCTTGCAACTAACCGCCCTTCCCTCCCTAACTAGAGGAAAGCAAAGTCCCTCCTCCGCCACCCCCATGAGGTAAATCGAGCCGTTGCGCCAGGACCAGGAAGGCCCCTGCCCCTCACGACTCCAGCCAGGATTGCTCCGGACTCTCATGGTAAAATATCCGGCACAACGAGAGCCGAATCCTTTTCGATTGGGATCGCTCTTATGGTATAGAAACCGGATGCTCGGGAAATTCTTCATGACCCCTCGTTTCCTCATCGCCCTGCTACTCATAGTCGGGCTGTTGTCGGCCTGGCCGACGGCAGCAACGCCTCCCTATACCGCTATCACGATTGAAAGCACCTCTCCCTACTTCGTCCCGAAATCAGTCACCATCTCGACCGGGTCTCCGATCAAGTGGGAAAATCCCACCGCCACGGAGCACACGGTCACCCATACAGGCTGCTTGGAGGACGGCGACCACTGCGCCTTCGATTCAGGCCTCATGCTCCCGAGCGGCACCTTTGCCGTTCCAGGACTTGCTCCTGGCCGCTATCCCTACCTCTGCCGCATTCACCCCATCATGCGTGGGATCATCACCGTCACAGAGACGTTTGCCCCCTCGCAGCTCTAAGAATCGTCGTTCGTATCTCGTATCTCGCCGCTCGCGAACGACGCTTCACGAGATACGCTTCACGATTCTTAAGGCCTTGCGAGAGTCCCAGCTCGTCGTGTAGGCTGCGGCGCTCAAACGGATTGCCCAACAGGCTGCGGGAAAACTCGGTGAAAGAAAAAAGCATAGCTGAAATGTTTCGCATATATAGAAACTCCAATGGCCTCAGGATGCTCAAAAAGACCGTCCCGCAAGGCCGCAGCAAGCG
>JAPLLI010000056.1 GCA_026387615.1 Nitrospirota bacterium | reverse complement strand
CCACCGGGAATCTGGAAGAGGGCGTAGCCGATGACGAAGGAGGAGAAGATCCAGCCCATTTGCTGGTCGGTGATCCCATAGGCCGGCATCATCTGCCGCGCGGTCACGGAAATATTGACGCGGTCGATATAGGTGACGACGCTGACGGAAAAGAGCAAGGCCAGGATGAGCCAGCGGATCCGGGATGGGCGAGGTGGATGTGTCTTCACAGAATTGGGTTGTGCGGTCTGTATAGGGAATGCCGGTGCCGAATTATAGCGGGTATTGGCTCGCGCCACTACAAGATGCTGGAAACCCTGCGAGACTGAGGAGAAAGGCGCGATCCGAAGTTCAGGGTTCGACGTTCCGCAAATCTTGAACCTTCGTCCGTCTCGCTCGTTCCCATTGCCCGGGTGCGGACAGCGTCCTCCTCCGCTGAAAGTGGAGCGTGAGAAGCTGAGAATTCCCTGTCAGGGCGCAGGCTTAGTAGCTTTCATGCAGGTGATTCGGTAAGATGCCCTATCCGCAGACAGGATGCGGTTTACCTACCGGGCATAAACGATTCAGGGAGCAGGAGTGGTTCGAAATCGCGTCATTATTGCGCTCATTGCCACTCTGCTGGTCTGCGGCATGTTGTTGATATTGTCCCCCTATCTCACCGGCGGCGAGTATCTCAAAGATTTTTTTCTTCAACAGCTGGAACAGAGTATCGGGCGGAAGATCGACGTCCATCGCGCCAAGCTGGTGCTATTCCCACGCTTGCGGTTGGAACTGACCGAGGTCGCCATTCATGACCGGAACTCCGAGGAGATCCTCTTATCGGCTAAGAAGCTGGATTTGGTGTTGCGGCTTCTCCCTTTGTTGCGCAAACAGGTGGTGGGGAAGCGGCTGCTGATCGAGGAGCCGACCTTGACGCTCCGGCGTGACCGGAGTGGGCACTGGAATTTTCTCGATGAAGTGGCGCCGGAAGGTGTGGCTGATGAAACGGCGGTGCAGACGATCAGCCGGATATTCCGTATTCGTGAAGCCACGTTGGTGAACGGAAAGCTGCTCGTCATCGACGAGGCACGGCCTGACGGGACTCGATCGATCGCCTTGGAGTCGGTGGAGGTATCGCTGGCGATCAGGGCAGAGCGTGGACAGGCGGATCTGCATGTCTCTGCCGTTCAGACCGGCGGCCCGGGCCTTTCGGCTCTGTCTCTGGACGGGACGATTACCCTGGCTCAGCGGCAGCTGCTGGCGATCGACGATCCCTCTGCGTCGCAAGTCAGGCTCCAGTTTGACGGCAAACTGGACGCGACGAATGTGAATCTTCGGGAGCTGGCGGACTTCTTCGGGCCTCGTCCGGTTCCCGAGCAGTTGCAAGGTCAGGTCACTGTGCGCAGTCTCGTGCGAGCCGTGCCAGGCGTGGCGGGCTATGATGTATTGCTGACCGATCTGTCCGCGAATCTCGACCAGCTGACCCTCTCCGGTCACGCGAGCCTGTCAGGCCTTCTGACGCCTCAGCCCACGTTTGCCATGACCTTTGCGGCAACCCCGATCCAATTAGGCCAGTTGCTCACGCAGCTGCCGGCTGAGTGGGTGCATCCGCAGCTGCCGGCGATCATCCAGGATCGGCAGATCGATGGAACCGTGGAGATTGTCTCGGCTACGGTGACAGGCTCGTCTGCCGCAGGGCCGCAGCTGTCGCTGACTGGGGAGTTTCATGTGACGCAGGGGCAGGCGCTGATCGGGGACAGTCGTGTGCTTGCCAAGGATTTGGCCGCGGTGGTGTCGGTCGAAACCGGCCGTATCAAGGTGTCGAATCTGAGCGGACTCTATGGCGCGATCCATATGAATGAGAGCAAGGCGCTCGTCTCCTTCTTGGACGCGGGGCCCTGGCTGGAGATGGACATTGCCGGGACGATGACCGCGGCAGACCTGGTGCAGTTTCTCGCAAAGACGGTGACGTCGGAACAGCTCTCGCGTGTGCTGGCCTCCTCGCGTCACGTCGAAGGCATGGCCAGCCCCACGTTCCGCTTGGTGGGGCCGCTCAACCAGCCTGGCGGTGTCACTTTTGCCGGGGGAGAGATTACCGTACAGCAGGTCAGTCTCACGAATCCGTCCTTGCCTGATCGGTTGACGGCGCTGCAGGGCCGTTTCGTATTGTTGGATGGCGGGACCCAGTTCGACCAGGTGTCAGGGCATGTGGGCGATCTGACCGTTCTGGTCAATGGCGGCATCACGGGGGGCAGCCGCAGTTCTTTTCAGGATTTTTTGATCCGGGTTACGGGCGATGCGGGTCACATGGCGATGTTGCTTCCCGCGAATATCATGCCCGCTGGGGCCATTGACGGGCAGGTCAATGGCGCCGTGGTCTTGACCGGGTCGACCGTGACGCCGCATGTGCGGGGCGAGGTCGTCTTAACCGAATCGAAAGTGACGCTGGCTGGTCTGGTCGAAAAACCGATCGGCGCTGAGGCGACGGTGGAATTTGAAGGCTCAATTCCTCATGCTTCCGGAATCGTGCTGAATAGGATTGAGTTGATCGCGCCGCCGATCCGCCTGCCGGTTAAAGGCAAGATTCAATTGGGCAAACGGTTTTCCATCGATGCCGCGCTGTCAACCGGAACGCTGTCGCTGTCCCGTGTGCCGGAATGGATTGCGAAGGGGGGATTTGAAGCAGGGAACGTCGAGCTCTCGCTCGACGTGAAAGGGCAGGCGCTCGATTGGAAAACATGGCGGACCACCGGCTGGCTTGCGCTGACCAACGGCCTGATGAATGCCCCGGGCGCCGATGGGCCGCTCCAGGATCTCTATGTGCGAGTCCATTTTGTGAGGGACGGTGCGGAGATCAAACGGTTGTCGTTCCGCCTGCTGGACAGTGATGTGGCGCTGGAGGGGACGATCAGGAATTGGACGTCGAAGCCGGCGATTCTGGCCAAGATCGAGTCCAATCAGATGGATCTCGACCTCCTGATTCCGAAAGGCGACCGCTCGCCGATTCGAGATTTCCTGGAGACTCTCGCGGCGACCAGCACGGTTCAGGCCACGGCGTCGATCGCGCGCGGCCACTACAAACAGATCAAGCTCGGGAGTCTTTCCGCCCAGGTCACGATTCAGGACGGTGTGCTGGAAGTGGATCATCTGTCCAGCGCATCGACCAGCGGGGAAGTGGCAGGCCGGATGGTGGTGCAGTTGCCTCGTCACGCGCCGGCTGCGGCCGAGGTTTCGGTTCGGGCAACGAGCTTACGGGTGGAAGATATCCTGAAACTATTGGGCCCGAAGGCGGGCCTGGCCACAGGGGTCGCGCGGGTGACGGGAACGATCCGCGGGGATGGGAAGAATCCGCACGGGCTCTCTCCGACGTTGAACGGCAAGGTGGAGGTTCTGGTCGAAAATGGTCGGGTGTTTAAGTCTCAAGAGCGGGCAATTTGGAAAATCATCAGCATTCTGAATCTGCCGGCTGTGTTGCAGGGGAAGGTCGATCTGGATAAGGAGGGCTTGCCCTACAACAAGATTACGGCGACCATTCTTGCGCAGAATGGGTTGTTCGAGACGGAAAATCTGATTGTCGATAGCCCGATCGTGAAGATCACGGCCGCAGGCAGTTACGATTTGCCGACGGATCAAATTGATATGGTCTGGGCTGTCAGTCCGTTCGGGTCCTATTCGGAATTCATCGACACGATTCCGCTCTTTGGACGGATTTTTGCCGGCGAGCGCAAGGGCCTGGCCACGGCCTTGTTCTCCGTCAAAGGCTCCATCGAAAATCCGGAGGTGACCTATCTGCCGGTGAAGTCGTTCGCGACCGGCATGACGGGTTTGGCGCAACTGGCTTTTGACGTGTTGCGGAATACCGTGATGCTGCCGATCGATCTGATGAAATCTGATGAGAAGAAAGGCGCGGAGAAGGAGGCGAGTCTTCCGCTAGAGCCGGTGCCGACCGCGCCTTGACCGACCTTCCACCCCATGCTAGATTCCGAGCGTATTATTACTATGACGTCATCTACTCCTCAGTCCCAACGTGCGACGGTCTTCATCGCGGCCAGCGAGGCGGACTCCAATCTCTATTACGCGACGAAGTTTATCGCGCCGGACCCCTTTATCTATCTGGAAATTAAGGGGGAACGGATTCTGGTGATGAGCGATCTCGAGATGGATCGGGCGAAGAGTCAATCGTCTGTCGATCGGGTGCTGTCGTATTCGGAGGTCGAAAGCCGAGCGAAGACGCAAGGCATTGCCGAGCCTGGCACGGTGGAGGTGGTCCATATCCTCTTGAGAGAAGCCGGCATCACGCAGCTCCTGGTTTCGGCGAACTTTCCTTTTGGGCATGCCGTCAAGTTCCAGGCTCTGGGATATCAGCTGCATCCGAAGCGAGACCCCTTCTACGAACAGCGTATGGTGAAGACGGCCGAAGAAGTGCGCCATATCGAAGCGGCTCAGCGTGCGACCGAGCAGGCGGTGGCGGCGGCACACGATTTACTCCGCCAGGCCTCGATCAACAAGGATCAGCTGTGGTTTGAGGGAATGCCGCTGACGTCGGAGCGAGTGAAGAAATTCATTAATGTGGCCTTGATGGAGTGTGACTGCGTGGCCCAGCATACGATCGTTGCCGGGGGCGAGCAGGCTTGCGACCCCCACAATGAAGGGAGCGGACCCCTGCCTGCTCACCGGAGCGTGATTTTTGATGTGTTTCCTCGTTCGGCCTCGAATCGGTATTTCGCGGACATGTCCAGAACCGTGGTGCGGGGGACTCCAAGCCCCGAACTGAAGCGGCTCTATCAGACGGTCCTGGATGCGCAGGAAGAGGCCATTACGAAAATCAAAGACGGGGCGGATGGAAAACGCATTCACCAAGGGATCTGCGCCCGGTTTGAAAAAGCCGGGT
>JAPLLI010000260.1 GCA_026387615.1 Nitrospirota bacterium | reverse complement strand
GCCGCAGTCGGACTCGGCCAGTTACTGGCCTTCATGTCCACCACACTCGTCTCCGGCTTGTCAGTGGGAGCCAACGTCCTCATTGCCCAACTGTGGGGAGCGCGCCGCACCAAAGACGTGGGAGAAGCCGCCACCCATCTCCTTGGCTTGGCCGCCCTCGTCTCCTGCGCCCTCGTGATCCTTGGTCTGTCCCTCAATCGTCTCACCATGGAACTCTTAGGCGCAGAGCAGGACGTCATCGCCTTGGCCCTGCCCTACTCGAACCTCATCTTCCTGGTCATTCCCTGCACCATCTTTCTGCAAGTGCTCTCCTCGATGATGCAAGGAACCGGCGACACGAAAACGCCGATGTATGCCTTGATCGCAGTGAATCTCCTCTACTTAGCGATCGCCTATCCGCTGGTCTATGGGCTCTGGGGTTTCCCAGCCTGGGGCCTCACAGGAGCAGCCGTGGCTACAGGACTCGCGGAAGGAACCGGCGTCCTCTATCTCCTCTGGGTCAATCGAAGAGTCTTCAAGAGGTCGCTCGCGACACGCCGCGATCTCATGCGCTCCACCTGGCAGATCGGCGCACCGGTCTCCGGCGAACGGATCTTTCAGCAGGCGGGCATCATCATCTACACCAAGATCGTCCTGCTCTATGGGACCGTGACCTACGCAGCCCATCAAGTCGGCCTGTCGATCGAATCCCTCTCGTTCCTGCCTGGATATGGTTTTGCCATTGCGGCTGCCACGATGGTGGGACAGAGTATCGGCGCGGGAAAATATGTGAGGGCGAAACTCGAAAACTGGGAAGCGAACCGGCTGGCCAGCATCGCGATGGCCTCGATGGGCGTCTTGTTCTTCTTCTTTCCTTACATCCTGCTCCGCGCCTTCACCAATGACGAAACGGTCGTCGAACTCGGAACGGTCTTCCTGCGCATCGTCGCCGTCCTCCAAGTGCCGCTGGCCCTCACCATGGTCCTGGCAGGATCGCTCCGTGGGGCGGGCGATACCCGATTCATCATGCTGGCCACGACCATCGGCATGTGGGGAGTCCGCGTGCCCCTGGCCATCATCGCAGGCCCCTGGCTCGCGCTGGATGTGCTCTATGTCTGGAGTGCGATGATCGCGGATTGGACGGTCAGGATGGCGCTACTCTTGTGGCGCTACAGATCGGAGCGATGGAAAGCGATTCGAGTCTTCTGCTGAGAGATTATGCTCAGCGGCGCGCTTTTGCTGGCTTGCCGGAACGTTTCGCAGGGCGCAATTCTTTGGAAATGAGCGGGAATTTCTCCGGATGCCTAATGGATTCAACGGCAACATCCACATCGAGGTCAGGCCAATACAGGTGCTGAGGCTGCGGCCATACTACGTTCAAGATCTCTGACACAGAGGCATCCTTGAACCAGGGAAACTCTTTGAACGGCACAAACAACTCTTCATCGGCCAGAAGCAGCCAGAATCCATGGTTGGAAATGTTCGTCACCTCAGCAGCCGAAGTGCGTTTGCCAAGCGCTGCGGATTTCATCGTAATGCTCCTCGATAAGAGTTTTCGCAGCCCGGATTTGCCGGATTGCCATACCTGAGTTCTGCGCCAGTTCAACTGTCGGTTCCAGCCAGAATTTCGCCTCACCACGCTCGCAATATACATGGACGTGCATCCGTGCTTCTTCGCGGGAAAAGAAATAGAAACGGAACCCTCCCGCTCTGAAAATTGTCGGGCTCAGAATCTCCTCCATCAGTGCTCAGTGCTTAACGCTCCGCGGAAATTGTCAGAAGGTAACCTGCCACATTTCTCTCTCTCCGTATCATCAAGTCCTCGCTTGACCAAAAGAAGAAAGCGGAGCTTCACGATCGACGATGCTTGGCCATAACAGTTTCATAGGGCACCATTGGGATCTGGCCCACTTTGTAGGCCGCCCAGCGCTTGCGCGCCTCCTCCGCCCATACCCGGTCGATCTCCGGGTCCGGCCTGTCCATATCGGCCAGGATTGTATCCACCAACTGCAACTTCTCTACATCTGGCAGACCATGAATCTCCGCCGCGAGCCTGTCC
>JAPLLI010000147.1 GCA_026387615.1 Nitrospirota bacterium | reverse complement strand
CCATATGATAGGCCTCGCTGGTGGCGGCGTAGCCGGCCACCTCCGCATAGATGCGGGCTTTGCGTTTCTTGGCATGGGCGGCCGATTCCAGGATGAGCGTGCCGGCGCCTTCTCCCATGACGAAGCCGTCGCGTAACCGGTCGAAGGGGCGGGAGGCTTTCTCCGGCTGATCGTTGAACTTGGAGGACAGGGCACGCAGGGAGCAAAACCCGGCGAAGACGAGCGGGGTAATGCTGGCGTCGGCTCCTACGACGATCACGACATCGGCGCGGCCCTCGCGGATACAATGGAGCGCTTGCCCGAGCGCATGGGCGCTGGAGGAGCAGGCGGTCGAGATCGTGAGGTTCGGTCCCTTGGCGCCATAGGCCATTGCGATGATGCCGGAGGCGGAGTTGAGTGTGATGGTCGGAATAAAGTTCGGATGGACCCGATGGGGCTTGTGCTGCTGATAGAGCTGCGTGACTTCGCGCTCGCCCATTACCATGCCCCCCATGCCGGCTCCCACGATGACGCCGACGCGGTGGGGATTTTCTTTAGCCATCTGGAGGCCGGAATCGGCCAGCGCTTCTTTGGCCGCGACGAGGGCAAACTGGGCATAGCGGTCGACGCGGTCGCCATGGGCGCTGTCGAGAAACCGTTCGACCGCAAAATCGCGCACCTGCCCCGCGACCTTGGACCGGTAGCCGTCCATGGGAAAGGGATCGAACGAGGTAATCGCCGAGATCCCTGATTGGCCTGCAAGAGCGGCTTTCCAAAAGGCATCGATCCCGATTCCGATCGGAGAGACGACCCCCAGCCCTGTCACGACAACCCGTGCCCGCATCTTCGTGTAATCCTTTTGGTAACGATCCTGTCTCTACTTACCGGAAGCGCCGGGAGCAGTCAACCGCCGTGGAATCAGGTGAGACAGGCTGAAGCTGGGAAGGCTGAAGGTCGGAGTCCGAATACTTCAACCTTCAGCCTTCAGTCTATTCCAGGCTAATACCGCACCTTGAGCATCAAGTAGAGACCAAAACTCAGAAAGAGGAGATTCGCCATCCATCCGGCGAGCAGCGGTGTTAACACGCCGCCGCGGCCCAGCGCGATGGCGATGGAGTGGGTTGTCCAATAGCAGAAGCCGACGGCGAGCGCCTGCCCGATGCCCATCGTCATGCTGCCTCCTCGGGCGCCGCTCCGGCGCAGACTGAGCGCGATGCCGACCAGGACCATGATCACGGTGACGAAGGGGAAGGCGATGCGATTGTAGTAGTCCGTCTGGAAGCGTGCGGCCTGAGAGCCATGCTGGTGCCGACGCCTGGTGTAGGCGCGGATATCGTGGAAGGTCATCAACTCGGAGTCGCCGGCGAGCCACGTGGTGAAGTCGGCAGGAATAAGGGTCAGCGCGATGGCTTGGCGGTCGAATCTGCTGACGGAAGTGTCTCCGCCGGTGGACAGCTGCCGGTGTCGTCCCTGATGCAGGGTCCAGGTGGAGTCACGATAGCGGGCTTCCTCAGCTTCCGTGATGCCGATCAGGTGGAAGCGGCGATCGAATTGAAAGAGCCGGACGTTGCCCAAGAGTGTGCCATCGACAGACACGCTCGTCACTTGCAGGAGGCTATCGGCTCCCGCCCTCGTCCAGGGTTGCTGCAGCGTCAAGGCCGCGGCCGGTGGTTTTTTTTCGATGCGTGTGGTTCGAATCTCCTCGGACAGGCTCGCGGCTAGGGGGATGACCGTGGAGCTGAAGAGCAAGAGCACGAGGGAAATGCCTGCGGCAAAGGTAACGAAAGGGATGGTGATCCAGGACAAACTGATGCCGCAACTGCGCATGGCGGTGATTTCGTGGCCGCGGGAGAGCAGCCCAAAGGTCAGGAGGGTGGCCATCAAGATGGCCAGCGGGGCGATTTGGAAAGAAATCGCAGGAGTCTTGAGGGCGAAATACACGAGGACGTCGAGCCAGTTGGCGTCGTAGCGCAAAAACCGGCGCACTTTTTCGAAGAAGTCGATGACAAGGTAAATCGTCATCAGCCCGCTGAAGCACATCGTGAAGATTTTGCCGTATTCGCGAAGAAGATAGCGGAAAAGAATAGGCATGAGGTTACCGGCGATTCATGATGTAAAACCACACGATAGTGGCCAGCGCGAACAGGCCGTTCGGTGCCCAGGCCCCGGCAAAGGGCGACAGGACTGTCGTCGTGACCAGGAACTCGCAGGCGACGTTCAGCATGTAGTAGACGATGACGATGAGCACGCCGACCGCAAACCCGCCCATTCGCCCGGACCGCTTCGATACGATGCCGACCGGGACGCCCAAAAGACAGAACACTAGCGAGGCGGTGGGGAACGCCAGGTCTTTATAATATTCCATCAACCGTCGGAGCGCGGAGGGGTCTTTCCATTGGGACCGGGTGAGTTGGCCGATCATGGTGTCGTAGGACGGACGTTCTTCGGTGGAGGCGTAGCCGCTTTGGTTCAATGAGAGTTTCAGGTCATAACTCGTGAAGGACGTCTGCTCATATTGATCGGCCTGATCCGGATGGCTGTGGATGACTCCCTGCTGCAGATGCAAGGAGACTTGATTGGTGGAGGCGTCCATCAGGACCTCGTATTGCTGCGCCACGATGATGCGGGGATCGTCGGCATTGCGCTCATCGGAGATGAAGATGCCGGTCGTGGCCTGGCCGGGTTCTCCATCCGGGACATAAATCATCATCTTGGGGATAGGCTCGTTAAATGTGCCCCGCTCCAGCGCCAGGACCAATTGATCCCGCAGGAGATTCAATGCCACTTTCTTGAGGTTGGTGGAGCTCCAGGGTTGCCCCCATTGCGCTAACCACAGGGTTAGCCCGAATACGAGCAGGGCAAAGAGCAGCACGGGGCGGGTCAATCGCAGGAGGCTCAAGCCCGCGGCCTGCATGGCCACCAGTTCTTTGTCGAAGGAGAGGCGGCCGAAGGCGGTAATCGAGGCGATAATTCCGGCGATCGGGAGGGTCAAGACGAGGAACGACGGCATCAGATGGGCGAAGACTTGCAGCACCGCCACAATCCCAACGCCTTTGGAGACCAGCAGCTCCACCAGACGCAGGAGCTCCCGCGTGAGCATCACAAAGCACAGAGCTCCGAGGCTTAAGCTAAAAGGGGACAGGAGTTCGGCGAAGATGTAGCGGTCGAGCAGCGTTCGTAAAAACATTCGAAGAATCATGCTCCTGCACGGTCAGTTACTATAGGCGACCGGGCCAGGCTTGTCTACCTTATGTCTCGGACGGCGGAGGGGGCTGCCGCCCGAACATGGCTTGACAAGGTTTGAAGGGCCGTGGTACATGCTCCGCGATTTATAACCAAGATGGGTTCCGTGATTGATTTTGTCTTTTTAATGAGCCCGTCAGTCCCGCCGCTTTTCCGCCTGTCTTTTTCTTTTCATCATGGGTGTTGCCAAACTGGTTCCGGGGCCGGCCACGTCACTGCGCATGGCCGTGGAGGAAAGGAGTCTGTGTGAAAACAAAAGGCACGGTAAAATGGTTTAACGATCGCAAGGGGTTTGGGTTTATTCGCCTGGAGAGCGGAGATGATGTCTTCGTGCATTATTCCGCACTTGAAGGAGAAGGATTCAAGACCTTGAAAGAGGGAGACAGTGTTGAGTTCGATGTGGTGCAAGGCGCCAAGGGGCCTCAGGCGTCAAATGTCTTGAAGGCGGCCGTCACCGAGCCGTAGCTGGTTTATTGCAAGATTGTGCAGCGAAAGGCCTGCCCCCGTCCTGGGGCAGGCCTTTCTTGTTTCGTTCCCTCCAGCCCATTGACGTTCATCTCGGAACCTGGTTCGGGGCTGGCCGCCCGTCCAGGACTGCCTGAATGTTCGTGACGCAAGTCAATCCCATCTGCACCCTGGCCTGGAGGGTGGCAGAGCCTATGTGGGGGAGCAGGATGACTTGCGGCAAGGGAGACAGTCTCTGGTGAAGGGCCGGTTCCTCCTCATAGACGTCGAGTCCCGCGCCGGCGATCGTTCCCTTCGTGAGGGCCTCGACCAAGGCCCCTTCATCCACGATCGGGCCACGAGCGGTGTTGATGAGGAAGGCGGTCGGTTTCATCCAGCTCAATTCGCGCGCGCCGATGAGGTGGTGGGTGGCAGGCGTGAGGGGCACATGGATCGTCACGATATCGGATTCTTCGAGGAGGGCGTGCAGCGATCGGTATTCCCATTTCTGAGGGCTAGTTGCTGCGGTTATGGGCTGGCGCTGGTGATAGAGCACCGTCATGCGAAACCCCAGAGCCCGTTGGGCCACGGCTTGTCCGATCCGTCCCAGGCCGATGATGCCCAGCACCTTGCCTGAGACCTCCGCTCCCAAGAGCTGCGTGGGACTCCATCCGGTCCACTGGCCCGATCGGACGAGGGCATCGCCTTCCACGATGCGGCGCGCCGTAGCCAGGAGCAGGGCCCAGGTGAGATCCGCCGTGGCATCCGTTAAGACGTCCGGAGTATTGGTGACGGTCAGACCGCGCGCTTGTGCGGCCGCGAGATCGATGTTGTTGTACCCGACGGCATAGTTCGCCAGAATTTTCAGTCTGGTGGCAGCGTGAATGGTTGTGGCATCGATGCGATCGCCCAGGGTCACGATTGCGGCGTCGGCTTGGCAGAGGCCCTCCCGCAGCGCCGCTGGAGAGGGCAAGGTATCGAGCGGTTCCTGCACCAGTTGAAACCGTTCCCGCACGATGGCCATGACGGGTTCGGGGAGGAGGCGTGATAGATACAGGGTGGGAGGCATCATAGGTTCCTGCTCCTAACATGGAGTGGCATTTTAGCCGCTTGCGCGTTGCGCAACAACCAGGCTTGTGCTGTTCTCAGGAGTCCGTCTAGAATGCGCAATCCTTTCACTTATGACTGCACCAATTCTCATTCTGCCAGAACGTTCCCACGCCATTGCGTCCGACCTTCGGGCTTCGCTCGGTAGTGACAAGGTCAAAGACGACTACTCGACGCTCACCGCCTATGCGGTGGATGCGAGCATCTATCGGATGGCACCTCAGGCGGTTGTGTTGGTCGAGTCCGAGGAGGATATCGCCACGACGGTCCGGTATGCCGTGCAGCGAGGCATTCCGCTCACGCCACGCGCCGCCGGAACGAACCTGACCGGTTCGGCGATCGGGTCCGGGATCATTCTGGACGTCTCGCGCATGAATCGTGTGCTGGAGCTGAACCGCGAAGAACGCTGGGCCCGGGTGCAGCCTGGGATCGTGCTCGCCGAGTTAAATGCACAGGTGGGGCGGCAAGGTCTTTTATTCGGTCCTGATCCATCCAGTGGCGACATGTGCAAGCTCGGCGGGATGTTGGCGAACAACTCATCCGGTCCCCATACATTGCGATACGGTTCCGTGAAAGATAATGTGGCGGCGCTCCGCGTCTGCCTCCAGTCCGGCGAATGGCTGGAGGCCAAGTCATATGGGATCGACGATCCCGCCTGCTTCGAGCTCTTGAAGGCGAATAGGCCGCTTCACGATTTGCGGTCACTGCTCCAAGATCACGCAACATT
>JAPLLI010000226.1 GCA_026387615.1 Nitrospirota bacterium | reverse complement strand
TTTGCGTGGGCTTCAAACCCTTCCATCTGTGCCAACCGAACGAGATGATCCTTCACCTTACGCAACTCCTCTTTCGTGTAATGCACGATATTGCTGACTTTCAGGTAGTCGTGAACGGAGAGGGCCGAGAAAAAGCGCGCGGTCCCGCCCGTCGGTAACACGTGATTCGGGCCAGCCACATAATCGGCCACCGACGGAGGAGTATACCGGCCCAAAAACAAGGCCCCCGCATGACGGATTTTCTCTAAATAATCGAACGGTTCATCAACTGAGAGCGTCAAATGTTCCGGGGCAATCTCGTTAGCCACATCGATCGCTTCCTCCATCGTGGTGACCACGAAGGCCACCGCATGGCGTGAGATGGACTTGGCGGCGATTTTCTCCCGTTGCAGCCCCTTCAACTGGCTGCCGATGAGCCGCACGACGTCCTTCGCCAACTGAGCCGACGTGGTGACGAGATAGACCTGCGCATCTTCGTCATGCTCCGCTTCGCACAGCAGATCGGCCGCGACATGAACCGGATTCGCATCATCATCTGCGACGACCAGCAGTTCGCTCGGGCCCGCCACCATGTCGATTCCAACCGTGCCGTAAAGGAGTCGCTTGGCCGTCGCGACGTAAATATTGCCAGGCCCCACGATTTTATCGACCCGTTGGATCGTCTTGGTCCCACAGGCCATCGCCCCGATGGCTTGCACGCCCCCGACGCGATAGATTTCCGTGACGCCGGCAATGTCGGCTGCGACCAGCAAATAGGGATTGATCGGGCCTTTTTGCGGCGGCGTGCACATCACCACACGGGAGACGCCCGCTACCTTGGCCGGAATCGCGCACATCAAGACTGACGAAGGATAGACGGCCTTCCCGCCCGGCACATAGACTCCGACCGCATCGACCGGCGTGACCACCTGGCCCAAGGTCGCCTCGTTGTCCTGATACATCCAGGTCTTGATGCGCTGACGCTCGTGGAACGATGTGATTCGCTTGGCGGCAAACCGGAGGGCATCGCCCTCCTCTTTTCTGATGTGGAAATACGCTTCTTTGATTTCTTCAGGGGTGACGCGCAACTCCGTGGCTTTCATGGAGACGCGGTCGAACTGTTTCGTATAGCGGAGGACGGCCTTATCGCCGCCCCGTTCCACAGCTTGGAGAATCGACTTGACGGTCTTCTCGACGGCAGCCCCTTGCACACCGGCACGCCCCGCCACTTTTTTCAAGGCAGGGAGAAAGGCTCGCTCGGTAGAGGCCACAATCTTCATGTGCGTGTCCGCTTGACCGTTCGACGTACCCCACGCGAAGATTGGCGCGGAGCGGTGGTTCGAGACCTGGCTGCTGGGCGGCTAACGGCCCGGAGCTTCGTGATCAGCTCTGTGACCTCAGCATGCTTCAGCTTCAAACTGGCCCGATTGACGACCAACCTGGCCGTGGATTGGGCGATGCACTCCACTTCGACGAGGTTATGCGCCTTCAACGTGTTGCCGGTCTCAACCAGATCCACAATCCGATCGGCCAGACCGACCAACGGCGCCAGCTCAATCGAGCCGTACAACTTAATGATTTCAACCGCCACGCCGCGCTGATTGAAATACCGCTCGGTAATCTTCGGATACTTGGTCGCGACCCGAATCTTCGAGGACAGCCGGTCCCGTGAGGCCTGCCCCTTGAGCGCAGCGACGGCAATTCTACACGCTCCGAACCCTAAATCCAATGGCTCATAAACGTCGCTATCCTGCTCCATCAAGACATCTTTCCCGACAATCCCGACGTCCGCCGCGCCATATTCGACATAGGTCGGCACATCCGTCGGCCGCACGATCAGGAAGGTCATGCCGATCTCAGGACAGGGGAACACCAACCGGCGGCTCTCGGTCGAGAGGCTGCCCATGGCATAACCGGCCCGGCGAAAGACCTCCAATGTGAGGTCCAGCATTTTCCCCTTCGATAAGGCAATCGTCAGCATGATATCAGCGAGTCCCGGCCTGAGCCGCTCCCTCTTTTTGGCGGGCGATCGTCGCGCCTAACCCGCGCAGTTTTTCTTCCATCCGCTCATAGCCGCGATCCAGATGGTAGACCCGTAGGATCTCCGTCGTGCCTTCCGCCGCAAGCCCGGCCAGCACCAATCCGGCGCTCGCGCGAAGGTCGGAAGCCATCACCGGCGCCCCGGTCAACTTGGTCGGCCCGGTCACCACAGCCCGAGTGCCTTCGATCTTAATCTCAGCCCCCATCCGCCGCAGCTCTTCGACATGCATGAACCGGCTTTCAAACACCGTTTCGGTAATCACGCTCGTACCCTCAGCCGCCGTCATCAAGGCCACCATCTGCGCCTGCATGTCGGTAGGGAAACCCGGATAGGGCAACGTCCGAATGTCGATCCCCTTGAGCCGCGAGGCCGCATTGAGGTGAATCCGGTCCTGCTCCACTTTCAGCTCAACACCGGCTTCCCGCAACTTCATCAACAACGCATCCAGATGATTCGGACGGCAGCGATTGAGCGTCACCGCCCCACGCGTAATGGCCCCGGCCACGAGATAGGTCCCTGTTTCAATGCGATCCGGAATGACATCGTGATCGCTCCCGTGCAACTCACGAACCCCTTCGATCGTGATGACATCCGTCCCGGCGCCGACGATGCGAGCCCCTCGCTTCACGAGAAAATTCGCGAGGTCTACAATCTCCGGTTCCTTCGCGGCATTCTCAATGACCGTGGTCCCCTCGGCGAGCGACGCAGCCATCATCAGATTTTCGGTTCCGGTGACCGTCGGCGTATCGCAGTAGATCTGTGCGCCCCTCAGCCGCTTCGCTTTGGCGCGAATATACCCATGTTCCATCGAAACTTCCGCACCCATTTTGGCCAGTCCGGCCAGATGGAGATTGACGGGCCGCGATCCGATCGCGCAACCGCCCGGCATCGACACCGTCGCTTCTCCCCATCGCGCCAACAGAGGCCCCAACACCAAGACGGAGGCCCGCATGGTCTTCACCAGGTCGTAGGGGGCTTGAGTCGAGCTGATCGTCCCGGCATCGATGACCGCGCGATTCCCCTCATGCTGCACCTTGGCGCCCAGAATCCCCAGCAACTTGCCCATCGTGAGGACATCCACCACGCGGGGCAGATTGGTAATCACGCATTCGCCGCCACTCAGAATGGTGGAAGCCAAAATCGGCAGCGCGGCATTCTTCGCCCCGCTGATTTCAACCTCGCCGTGAAGCGGGATCCCGCCGGTAATGACAATACGATCCATCGTCTACGTCCCTACTCGTTCCACAATCACGACCCGCTCAAGCCCCGCTTCATCGTAGACCAGCCGGTGAAATCTATACTCAGGCATCTGCTCGACCATCCGGCGCATCGCACGAGCCTGGCCTGCGCCAATCTCCATGATGACTGCGCCACCGGGAGCCAGATAGCGCACAGCCTCCAGCAACAACCGTTCGTGCAACTCCGTCCCCTGAGGCCCTGCCACTAACGCGCCGCGCGGCTCGAACAGCTTCACTTCAGGCTGAAGTGCCGCCCAGTCAGCCTCAGCAATGTAGGGAGGATTCGAGACGATGACGTCAACGCGCTCCTCCAGCTCCTGCCCTGCCAATGGCCCCAATAAATCGCCTTCCAGCCAGGTGATGGAATCGCCCACCCCATGGCGAGCGGCATTCTGCCTGGCGACAGTCAGTGAGGGAGTCGAAAGATCGGTCGCGATCACCCGCGCATGGGGTCGCATCCGCGCAATCGACACAGCAATACAGCCGGATCCCGTGCAGACATCGACGATGATCGCCGGGCGCTCGGAGGAAATCCGTTGCGTGACATACTCCACCAGCAACTCGGTCTCCGGCCTCGGAATGAGCACCGCGGGATTCACCGCAAACTCCAAGCCACAAAACTCCTGGGTCCCCAAAATATATTGCAAGGGCTCACGCCCAACCCGCCGCTCGATCAGCCCTCGCACCGCCACCAATTCGGAAGAAACCAGCAATCGCTCCCGATCGGTGATCACATGATGCGCGGGAAGGCGGAGCACATGCTCCACAATCCACAGCGATTCCTGCTCCGCGCTCTCGATACCGGCCTGCTCCAGCAGACGTCGCGCCTCGGCCATCACGTCGCCCAGCGTCACCTGACCTGTCGACTGAGGAATCGGAGCCACGGCGTCCATGTTACGCTGCCCCCACTTCTTGCTGCCGCTGTGCCTTCAACGCCTGAACGAATTCGTCGAGGTCGCCTTCGAGCACCTGCTCCAACTTATGCAAGGTCACCCCGACACGATGGTCGGTCACCCGGTTCTGCGGGAAATTGTAGGTGCGAATCTTTTCGCTTCGCTCGCCCGTGCCCACCTGAGCCTTGCGATTCTGCGCGGTTTCCGCGTCCTGCCGCTCCCGCTCCGCCTCCACGATTCTGGCCCGCAGGGTCCTCATCGCCTTGTTACGGTTCTTCAGCTGCGACCGTTCATCCTGGCAACTCACCACCACACCAGTCGGAATATGGGTGATCCGCACCGCCGACTTGGTCGTATTAACGCTCTGGCCTCCGGCGCCGGACGAGCAAAACGTGTCGATCCGAAGGTCCATGGGATCGATGTGCACATCCACCTCATCCACTTCCGGCATCACGGCAACGGTCACGGTCGAGGTATGAATCCGGCCACTGGCCTCGGTCACCGGAACCCTCTGCACCCGGTGAACTCCCGCCTCAAACTTAAAGTGGCTGTAGGCCCCCTTGCCTTCGATCAGCGCCACGACCCCCTTGTAGCCTCCGCCCCCGATTTCTGTGGCTTCGACCACATCGACCTTGAACCCTTTGATCTCCGCATACTTGCTGTACATGCGGAACAACACTCCGGCAAAGAGCGCCGCCTCATCTCCGCCGGTCCCGGCGCGGATTTCAAGGAGCAGGCTCTTTTCGTCGCGCGGGTCCTTGGGAATGAGCAGCTCCTGGGCCTGTTGTTCGATTTCGAGTTGCTGGCGTTCAAGCTGGGCGCTCTCGTCCATCGCCATCTTATGCAGCTCACCCCCGGCCGTGGGATCGGCAAGAATTTGCGCGGCCTCTTCCAGTTGCTTAGCGTTGTCTCGATACGTGGCCAGCAGCTTAGCCGCCGGTTCGAGATCGGTCCGCTCTTTATTGACTTTATGCAATTGCGAGGGCTGGCTCATTAGAGAGGGGTCCATGAGCTGATTGGTCAACTCGTCATAGCGAGTCGCCAACACTTCCCATTTTTTCAGCAAGACTGCTTCCATGGCCCCGATTCCCCTACTGCGCGCTCAACCCCTGCCGCACAAACACAAAGGGACCCTGCCCCTCAGCGAAGCAGGGTCCCTTGCATGACCTCTTCTCGAACTACTTTTCTTTCTTCGCGTACTTCTTCTTGAATCGCTCAACGCGACCTTCAGTATCGATAATTTTCTGCGTCCCCGTGAAAAACGGATGGCAGTTCGAACAGATATCGACATTGATATCGCCACCGGTCGACCGGGTCTTATATTTATTGCCGCAGGCGCAATGCACCCCGACTTCCCGATACACGGGATGAATACCCTTCTTCATAGTTCCCACTCCCCTGACGTCAAAATCATCGGCCTTCGCCCATCGAAGACCGGCTACTGTACCCTGTCTACGCGACCAGATACAAGTCGGATATTATCGATTCATCGACTGCAGGAATTCCTGATTGGTCTTGGTGCCATGCAGCTTGTCCATCAGGAACTCCATCGCTTCCATCGTACCAAGCGGACTCAGCACCTTGCGCAGGATCCACATCTTGTTGAGACGGTCCTTGTCCACCAACAATTCTTCTTTTCTCGTCCCGGACTGGCTGATATCGATCGCCGGGAAGAGTCGCTTGTCGGCCAGACGGCGATCCAGATGGACTTCCATGTTACCGGTCCCTTTGAACTCTTCAAAAATCACATCGTCCATGCGGCTGCCGGTATCGACTAACGCCGTCGCCATGATGGTCAAACTGCCGCCATGTTCAATGTTCCTGGCTGCGCCGAAGAACCGCTTCGGCCGCTGCAGCGCGTTCGAATCCAAGCCTCCCGACAAGACCTTGCCGCTGGGCGGCGCAATCGTATTGTAGGCGCGGGCCAAACGGGTAATGCTGTCCAGTAGCACCACGACATCCTTCTTGTGCTCGACCAGCCGTTTCGCCTTTTCAAGAACCATTTCCGCGACTTGCGCATGGCGCTGAGGCGGCTCATCGAAAGTGGAACTGATGACTTCGGCCTTGACCTGCCGCTGCCAGTCGGTGACTTCTTCCGGCCGCTCGTCGATGAGCAACACGATTAACGTGACTTCTTTATGGTTCTTAAGAATGGCCCGGGCGATGGCCTGCAGCATCATCGTCTTTCCGGTCCGGGGAGCCGCGACGATCAGCCCGCGCTGGCCCTTGCCGATCGGGGTCGTGAGCTCCATGACGCGGGTGCAATATTCTTCCCGGTCGAACTCAAGATTGAGCCGCTCTTCGGGATAGAGCGGGGTCAGGTTGTCGAAGAGGATCTTGTCGCGCGACACTTCGGGGTCTTCAAAATTGACCTTCTCGACTTTCAGTAACGCGAAATACCGCTCGCTCTCCTTCGGCGGCCGGATCTGCCCGGAGACTGTGTCACCGGTACGCAGATTGAAACGCCTGATTTGAGAAGGAGAGATGTAGATGTCATCGGGGCCTGGGAGGTAGTTCGAATCGGGAGCACGCAGGAAGCCGAAGCCATCGGGAAGGGTTTCGAGCACGCCCTCACCAAAGACTACGCCGTTATTTGCGGTCTGCGCCTGCAGAATCGCAAAAATCAATTCCTGCTTGCGCAGATTGGGGGCGCCGTCGATCTTCAGATCGCGCGCCACCTCATTGAGATCGGCGATAGACTTCTGCTTCAGCTCCGCGAGATGCATAACCTCCCCCTTTATTTGCGTCGTGAGTATCCTCTCAAGCCCTCAGCTGCATCGATATCGGCAGCGCTCGCACGTGGTGAACCATGGGAAATTGTCCAGAAACTCAATGCATAGCAATACAGTTGATGATCTCTGTCGTGTGTGTCAGCTAAAGAGGGTGACCTGTGAAGGACTGACCGATTTGTGCCCGCCGCTAATCAGGGTACGATTCTGTCTCATAACTGCGGATATTTTCGCAAGCAGGAATTCATGCCGAGCTGATTCATCTCTATCACTTGAGCATTTGTGGCTTGTTTCGAGATGCGTCCCGAGAGTCTTGTGTGTGGAGAGAACACTGAACCGAGCTGAGATGTTAGCCAGAGGATAGCGCGGGCCGCGCGCCTTGTCAACATGAATCACACTCTTTTTTGCTCCACCTTTTATTATCCACATGCCCTGTCGGAACCGTCCCACCCCCCGACAGCGCCATCGCCTGCCCGACACTGCGGTTGCAGCAGAAAAGACGGGTGTGCTACATGAGGGACTTCTCCAGGGGCACATCATGGCGCATGACGACGAGCAAGAACAGCACGAACGAATGTTTACCCTCTCCGAGGCGAACCACCTCATTCCCCAGCTGAACTCCAAGCTGATATCGATCCAGCAAGCCAAGGCCGTACTGGCCCGCACAAAGGACGAGATTAAACAAGCCAGCGCACGGGCAGAGTCTGGCGGGGGCAGTACCGTTGGGCACCTCTATATCGCAGGCCTTCAGCAGGTCAGTACAAATCTTCAGGCGATTCAGGACCTCGGCATCCTGGTGAAGGATCTGGATCTCGGCCTCTGCGACTTTCCCCATCTGCATGACGGCCGGGTCGTCTATCTTTGCTGGAAGCTCGGAGAACAAGAAGTGCGCTGGTGGCATGAAACGACCACCGGCTATAAAGATCGCTCCCCAATCGAAGACCTGGCCTAAGCACAACGGCACGATCCACCCCGCGAGGCATCTATGAAATTCGTTATTCTCGGATTCGACGGCCCTGATGGAGAGGCCAAGCGAAAAGTCTACCGTCCGGCACATCTCGCCAACATGGAACCCCTCGACGCACAAGGCAAGGTCATCCTGGCCGGCCCGCTCACCGATAAAACCGGAAGCCTGATCGTCATCGAGGCAGACTCGCTGGAAGAGGCGCAACGGTTCGCGAACGAAGACCCCTATACCGTCCATGGCGTGTTTGAACGGGTCGAAGTCCACCCCTTCACGCAAGTCTTCCCCAAGTAACGCTAGGCCAACGGCTCACCGTTGGTCACAAGTAAAGCCCTGGCACAGCCTACGCTCTTCTCTCTCGGATTCACTCACGCGGCCCACGATTACGCAAACCACGTAACATACTGAATACAGGCCGACAATCAGCCGCAAAACGCATAATCCCATGGCAGGCTGCAGCCTCACGCCTGGTTTGACAGGACAAAAGAGCCAATCTTATAATAACCGGCGCTGTGCCCCGTGATTGGTGCCTGCCACCAACGCCCACATCGTTAGGACGAAAGGCCTAAGCCTTCCTAGTTCGATAGCCCAAAATTTCGTATCGGTGGGCCTTCTGCGAGGTTGCGGGTGACTTGGAAAAAGCTTAGAGTAAAGAAAGTCTAGATCATCAGAAAACCTGTATTTCTCGTTCCTTAACCCCTTGCCGGAGAGTAAGCCGC
>JAPLLI010000088.1 GCA_026387615.1 Nitrospirota bacterium | reverse complement strand
GCACTCGCCTGAGTTCCTTCACACTCATGATGACCGTGTCCTCTCCGACCATCCAGCCCTCCGTCTGAAAGCCGGCAGTCTAGCAACGAAGAGGACATTTCTACTGTGGTGAAAGCGGACATTATCATTGTGGGATTACAGTGAAAATGCATGACATGTCACAGCCTGTCAGCCCCATCCGATTCCAGGGAGTCCTGTCGCCTGTTCGGCCAGGAGGCGATCCGGGACCAGGTCCGCATCGAGAGTCCTGGCCAGCGTCAGGGCAAAAACCGGTCCGCTGCCGGCTTGTCGGAGGGTCTTCGCGCATTCGTGCAATGTTGTGCCGGTGGTGAAGACATCATCCACGAGGAGGATGCGCTTTCCTCTGAGGCCCTCTGGCTGCCGGATGGCAAAGGCCTTCCGGAGATTCTGTAGCCGGGCTTGTCTGGTTAAGGTGGTTTGGGGACTGGTGGCGGTGATTCTGACGAGGGCTGTGGCAGAGACCGGGCGGGCCAGGTGACGGCTCAGTTGATCGGCCAGCAGTAAGGATTGGTTGAACTCACGCCCGCGTAAGCGCGAGGGATGGAGGGGCACAGGGATAATCATGTCGATGTCGATCTCGTCTGGCAGGGCGCTGATCATAAGGCGTGCGAGCGGCTTGGCCAGGGTCTGCTTGCCTCGGTACTTGAATGAACAGATGGCTTCCCGCAGCGGAGACCGGTAGGGAAAGAGAGTCCATGCCCGCTGAAAGGCCGGTGGCCTGGTCTGGCAATTGTGGCAGTGATGGTCCGGGGTATAGGCTGTGGCAGCGGGCGAAACAAAGGGCTGATCGCAGATGGCGCAAGCTGGTTGCTGAAGTGGGCGGATGGTCTGCCAGCAATCGGTGCAGAAGAAGGGTACCGGGTCTGCGCCGAGTGCGGTCCCACAGCTCAGGCATTCTACCGGCAACACGAACCGGAGGGCCTGCCGATACCAGCCGATGAGTCGATCTGCTGGGCCTCCAGTAAACATTGCGGGCTTGCTCCATCCAACGTTGCTGTGCGCGTTTCTTCTAAGAGAATAGGTCCTGCCTGTCAAGGTTGTTGCCCTGTAAATGGTTGTGATATACGAAGGCGCAGGATGAGGCGCGAGCGATGTGCGACGAGCGGGAAAGGCGAGACGCGCAAGACCTGGTTCCGAGTGTCTCGCCTTTCCCGCCAGTCGCGCGTGTCCAGCCCGTCTATGTTGCTGGTCAGGGCATGGATGGATGGAGAAGCAGATCACCATGGTGACCTTCAAACAAGTGTCGAAAGTGTATGCGCGAGGCGACGACCGCATTACCGGGCTCGATCGGGTTACGGTCGAGGTGGCGCAGGGGGATTTTTGCGCGTTTATCGGTCCTAGCGGCTGCGGCAAGAGCACCTTGCTCAACCTCGTTGCCGGGCTGGATGTGCCGACCTCGGGGGATCTTCTTCTCGGAGGGAGATCGACCAGCCGATTCACGAGCGATGACTGGACCAGGATCAGGCGGGACATGGTCGGGATTGTCTTTCAATCATTTCATTTGATTCCCGGATTGACGGCGGCGGAGAATGTCGCGTTTCCCTTGTTGCTGCGCGGGGAGCGAGGGGCAGCCGTTCAAGCCCGCGTCGAGGAGATGCTCGAGTTGGTCTCGATGAGCGCACGACGACAGCATCGTCCCAGCGAACTCTCGGGTGGGGAACAGCAGCGGGTGGCGATTGCGCGGGCGATCGTGCATCAGCCCCAGATCATTCTCGCTGACGAGCCGACCGGGAATTTAGATTCCCATCATGGGGCGGAGATCCTTTTGCTCCTTCGGTCGCTGGTGCAGCGTTTTCATCAAACCATATTGCTGGTGACCCATAGCGCCGCGGCAGCAGAGGCCGCCGATTATGTCTGGGCCATGAAGGATGGGCAGCTCGTGACGAAAACGTCGCGCGAGCCTCTTACGATAGGAGCGTGATGGATCTTTCAATTACGATTGCCGGTGTGCGATTCCCCAGTTGTGTCATGAATGCGTCGGGGGCTCTGTGCGTGACGCGTGAAGAACTGTTGGCCCTCGGCCGATCCCGCGCCGGGGCCATCGTCACCAAGTCGATGACGGTTGATCCACGCGACGGCAATCCCTCGCCACGGTATTATGGATTCCCCGGCGGTTCCATCAACTCCATGGGTTTGCCGAACCTCGGGTACCAGGTTTACGCCGCCCTGATCCCTGAATTGAAGACTTTTGGAAAGCCGGTCATTGCCAGCGTGGCGGGTCTCTGTGAAGACGATTTCCTGACGATTGCGGCCACGATCAATGCGGCGAAGCCGGACTTGATCGAGGTTAATCTTTCCTGCCCGAACATTCCCGGCAAGCCCCAGATCGGCTATGACGCCGAAGCCTCCGAGCGGCTGCTGAAGCGGGTTCTCAAGGTGATCACGGTGCCGATGGGGGTCAAGCTGCCGCCCTACTTCGATCCGGCCCATCACAAAATCATGGGAGAGGTGATCGGCCGTTGCGGGGTCGATTTTCTCAACCTGATCAATTCGGTCGGCAACGGGCTCGTCGTCGATCCGGAGCGCGAGGAGGTCGTGATCAAGCCCAAGGGGGGGTTCGGCGGATTGGGGGGCACGATCATCAAGCCGGTTGCGTTGGCCAATGTGCGGGCGTTCTGGAAAATCTTTGAAGGACGTATCCCGATTATCGGGACCGGCGGTGTGGTTCATGGCGTGGATGCGTTCGAGCATGTGCTCTGTGGCGCGTCGGCTGTGCAGGTCGGGACGGTCTTGGTCGAGGAGGGGCTGGATGTGTTCGGTCGTCTGGAAACGGAACTGGCGGCACAGCTCGCCAAGAAGGGCTATACGAAGTTGGAGGATTGCCGGGGAAGACTCAAGGAATTGTAGCCTTACTTGGGCCCGAATGTTTTGGCGAGGAGCCCCAGCTGCAGGGCCCGTCGGAGTAGTTGTGCCACGTTGTTCACGTTCAACCGTCGCATCAAGTTGAAGCGGTGGACCTCGGCGGTGCGTACGCTGATATCCAACATATCCGCTATCTCACGGTTTGTGTGCCCGGCCGACACCAGCCGAAGAATTTCGTGCTGTCGAGGTGTCAGGGGATCGACGTCGATTTTCTCGTATGCCGGTAGGACTTTTCGGCTCACAGCAGTTCCCAGACCCATCAATAACCTCATCAGCATGAACTCTTGCGAGTCTAGCAAAGAGGTGTATCTCTGTAAACGAAACTACTGATTTGTGCAGAGGGTCGTCGCCGCCCCTCTGGCATTGACGTATCGTTGCTTTCTCACGTGTATGATTCGGTCGATGTCTCCCGTACCCAGGCTCTAGGTGATCATGCCGCTCGCTCTAATTCGCGCCCATGCTCTCCAGCGTCCATTTCGCGCCTTGCTCAGCATCGTGGGCGTGGCCCTCGGTGTGTTGGCTTCCGTGGCCATCGGGACGGCGAACGTGCATGTCCTGCGATCTTTCGAGCAGGCCGTCATGGCGGTTGCCGGCCCTGCGTCATTGGAAATTGCGGGGGGCGATCTTGGCCTGGATGAGTCGGTGATCACGGCGGTCCGTACAGTCGAGGGGGTCGTGAGCGCTGCTCCCGTCATTGAAGGAACGGTCGTCGTTGCCGAGGGGGTGGCGCGAGGTCAGGCACTTCACATATTGGGACTGGATCTTCTTGCGGAGGTCGGGACTCGTGGCTTTCAGCTCTCGCAGGTGAACGAGGATGAGGCGTTGGAGACGCTTCAGGATCCTGACGTGCTGTATCTTGGTCGTCAGATTGCCGCCGATTGGAACCTGGGGGTGGGGAGTTTCGTTGAGGTGACAGCGGGAGGGCGTCTCGTGCGGCTGCGGGTCGCAGGGCTCATTCACCATGAGCCGTCTCGCTCGTCCCTGTGGGACCGGCTTGCCGTCATGGATATTGCTGCGGCGCAGCTCGTATTCCAATCGCTCGGGCAGTTGGATCGGATCGAGCTGGTGACGCAGCTTGGCCGACCGCTCGATGCCATCATGGTTTCGGTGCGTGCCGTTCTCCCGCCCCATCTGGTCGTGCAACGGCCTGCGCAACGGACGCAGCAGGTCGAAAACATGGTGCGGGCCTTCCAGCTCAACCTGACGGTGTTGAGTTGGGTCGGGCTGCTCGTCGGGATATTTTTGATCTACAACACGATGGCCTTTGCCGTGGCGCAACGGAGGCGGGAGATCGGTATCTATCGCGCACTGGGCATGACGGAGCGGCGGGTTGCCGGTCTCTTTCTTGTGGAGGCCGGTCTGCTCGGTCTTCTGGGCGGACTAGTGGGAGGGCTTGGCGGGGTCTGGCTGGCCAGGGGCTTGGTGTCTCTGGTGAGTCGGACGATCTCAGACCTCTATGTGCCGGTCGCGTCCGGCGGGCTGATTGTGCCGTTGGATCTGTTGGCATTCGTGGCAGTGGCGAAAGGGGCGTTGCTCGGGACCGTGGTTTCGATGGTGGGGGCCTTGGGTCCCAGCCTGGAGGCAGGCAGGACCGTGACGGTCCGTGCCTTGGCGCCGGGAGATTATGAATCGACGAGTGAACTGAGGACAGGCTTGTTCGGCTGGATCAGCTTTGCGTTGTTGGTGGTGGCAGGTCTCTGCTCCCTGATGGGCCCGGTCGGGGGTCTGCCGCTCTTTGGGTATCTTGCGACGGTCTGCCTCCTGGGATCCCTCTCTTGTCTTGCCCCCTTCTGTATCAAATCGTTGGGCTGGCGGCGATCTCGTGCAGACCGTAACCCGATGGTGCTCGGGGGAAGCCTGAGGCATATCGCGGCCGATCAGGCGGCGCGTCATCCCGGCAGAAATTCGGTGACGGTGTCGGCGCTGATGGTGGGTTTGTCGATCATGATCGGGGTGGCGGTCATGGTGCGTAGCTTTCGTGACACGGTCGAGGTCTGGGTAGACGAGACCGTGATGGCCGATCTCATCGTGGCCCCGCAATCCTGGCTCCAGGGGAAGCAGGTAGGGCAATCGTCCCGTTCCCTCCCTGGGACTTGGCTGGCGACCCTGTCGGCCATCGAGGGAGTGGCTGCAGCCGATACCTACCGGGAGGTGCAGGTACAGGTGGAGGGGCAGACGGTCTCGGTGGTCTCGCGCGATCTTCTGCTCCATGCGCAGCGCAGTCGATATCTCCTGGTCCAGGGAGACTCGACTGTAGTTTTGCGGCGAGCCGCCGAGACCGGAGGCGTCCTTCTGTCGGAAGTGTTGGCGAATCGATTAGGGCTTAGCGAGGGGGGCCTGGTCTCGATTATGACGCAGGCTGGGCCAGTGGCTCTGCCCGTTGAGGGGATCTTTTACGACTACGCGACCGACGGCGGAAAGATGGTGATGGATCGACGCTGGTATCAACGCCATTGGCGGGATACGCGGGTGACGGTCTTTCCCCTCTACCTGGCTGCCGGGGCCGATGTCGAGCAAGTCAGGCAGTCGATCGTGGCGCAGGTCGCCTGGCTGGACGGAGTGACGGTTCCCCCGTTGGTGATCCGAAACCAGGAGTTGCGGAGGCAGATCCTGGCGATCTTCGACCGTACCTTCGTCCTGACCTATGTACTTGAGGTAATTGCCGTGCTGGTGGCCGTGCTGGGCATCGTCAATACCCTGGTGACGGCCGTTTTGGAGCGGCGACGTGAGTTCGCCACGTTACGGGCGATCGGCGCCAGTACGAGGCAGGTGGAGCGATTGGTCTTGTGGGAAGCGGCCTACCTTGGGTTGATCGGGGCGGTGCTGGGCGTCGTGGGGGGGCTGCTGCTGGCCCTGCTGCTCATCCACGTGGTCAACAAACAGTCCTTTGGCTGGACGATTCAGATGACGGTCCCTGGCGGAGTGATTCTGCAAGCCGTCGGGCTTGCCCTTACGGCTACCCTGGTGGCTGGCTACTGGCCTGCTCGTTGGGCGGCAAAGCAACTGCTGGTGGAGGGGTTGAGGGAAGAGTAGCGGGCAGGTTGGTCCTCTGTGCTAGCGCAACGCGCACGATAAAGCTGTTCTCGTTCGACGCGCGCAGTGGAGGACCAAACCTGCCCGCTCCTCTGGAGAGGGCAAACGAGCAAGCTTGGAAGGATTATTTGAATGTGCTCGCGGAACGCGCGGCCTCAGAAGGCCCTCGTTGGACACGCGCAGTGAGAATGAACGGGGTCGCTATTCTTCAGGGTAGGGTGGAATTGAGACGCCGGGCGGTGGTCGTTCGATGTGCGCAGTGGAGGATGCTGGATGCCAGCCTTTCGAGGGAAGCGCCGCGAGCAAGCTTGGACGGATGGTGCGAGTGCGCCAGGGGCAACGTTAATTAGTTCGTCACCGGCTGCGGCTGATCCACTTCGATCTTGAAGCCCAGGTCCTCGATCATGCCCCAGATTTCTGGCGCCGGAGAACCTGGTGCCGTGAGGTAGTTGTTCACGAAGGCTCTTTCTTGTCCGTGTCGATATCATTTCTATCGATAGACTTCATCATGGGTTCCGATATCAAGCAGGATGATCTCTTTCTTGGTCACTCTCAACGTGAGAGTGACACGGTACGAATGAGTCACGCTGATAGCGTGCAGCCCTTCCAATTCTCCTTTGAGTGCATGCAATCGGAGATGTGGCTGAAAGGGATCGGTTTCCAGACCGCTGAGAACCTTGGCAAGCGATTTCTTTAGGTCGGGGTGGGCTCGCGTGAACTTTGCCGCGCGCCGATCGAAATAGCTGGTCGTGACCAGCATATACATCAGGCTTTGAGTCGGAGTTCGTCGATGAGTGTTTGCGCTGTGACGTGACGGACACGCCCTTCCTTGAGATCTTCTAAAGATCGGCGGATTCGGCTCACGTACGATTTGCGATATCGCTCAGACAGTTCCCGATACTGCTCTTCTGCCATGATGACGTAGGTGGGCTCGTTGCCCCTGAGGACATGGACTGGGCCGCGTTTCAGAGCTTTGTCGATGGCGGAAAGCCCTCGACGCTTGATCTCTGTTGCGGGGATTGTTTTTCGTAATGCACTGGTAGAGCTTCGCATGGAGGTACTCTATCCCAAGATTTCGACTACGGCAAGCCATTCCCTGTGCCAAGGGAGTTGGGTGGGGAGAGAGATGGGTGTCTGGAACCGTTTCCTACTGTGCGACCGGCTGCTGCTGATCCACTTCGATCTTGAAGCCCAGATCTTCGATCATGCCCCAGACTTCTGGCGCGGGAGAGCCTGGCGTCGTGAGGTAGTTGTTCACGAAGATGGAGTCGGCCGGATAGAGGGCCAAGGGCTGGAGGCTGCGTAAGTTGTGCTCGCGGCCACCGGCGACGCGGAGTTCGGTGCGTGGGTGCAGGAAGCGGAAGAGGCAGAGCACTTTCAGGCAGCGTTGGGGCGTTAGATTGTCACAGCTTTCTAGCGGCGTGCCAGTGGCCGGATGGAGCGTGTTGAGCGGAATCGAGTCCGGCTTCACGTCGATCAGGGCCATCGCCAGATCGATGAGATCCTCGTCCTTCTCTCCCATGCCCACGATTCCACCGGAGCAGATTTCCAATCCAGCCGCTCGCGCGGTTCGGATGGTGCTGAGCCGGTCTTGGAATGTGTGCGTGCTGCAGATGGAGGCGTGAAAGGCTTCGCCCGTATTTAAGTTGTGATTCACCCGATCGACGCCTGCAGCCTTCAGCCGTTTGGCCTGGTCTTCATTCATGAGGCCGAGTGAGCAGCAAATCTGAATGGGAATCTCCTGCTTGATCGAACGGACGGCTCCTGCGATTTCGTCGATTTCACGATCCAACGGACTCCGGCCGCTGATGACGATGCAATAGCGTTGGGCTTTCGCGGCCGCCGCTTGCCGGGCCCCGTCGATCATCTTGTTTTGGGGCAAGAGGTTGTAGCGCTCGATGGGGGCGGTGGAGATCGCAGACTGGGAACAGTAGTGACAGTCTTCCTGGCAGGCTCCGCTCTTGGCGTTCTGCAACATCTGGAGGCGAACGGTCTTGCCGAAGTAACGGGATCGGACGGTAAAGGCGGCTTGGAGTAGTTCCAGCAATCGTTCATCAGGACTGTCGAGCACGGCCTGGCATTCGCTTCGGGTGAGCGTCTCATCACGCAAGGCTTTGGCAGCGAAATCCTGATAGTCGACCATGGGATACTCCATCATCTGTAGAGGTTGTCGTGGTTGCGATGCGGATGGCTGCGAATGTGACAGGCAGCCGGACTGGCAGAAAACCTACACGGTTTCGAAGGGAGAAGCAATGCCCTGGTAGGGAACTGCGGGGGCCTGGAGGGGGCCACTGTCTTGACCGGAGACGGCGTGGCCGGCATTCGGCCAGGGCAAGGCCACGAACGTATTCCAATTCCCGCACCGGCGGCAGCGCCCCGACCATTCGGTCGATTCGTGCTGACAGGCGTGACAGACATAGGGGACGACGACGCGTTTCTTGAAGTGGAGGGCTTTCTTGAGTTCAATGACCGCCTGTTCCATGTGCTGTTTGCGCAGAAAGAGATTGGCCATGATCTTGTGGTAATCGACCAACTGGTCCTGAATTCCCTCGACGGTTGAGAGGATGTCGAAGGCTTCGTCGACCATCTCGAGGCGATAGTAGAGCTTGCCCAGATAGAACTGCAGGGCCGGGTTGTTCGGGTCCTGTCGAAGGGCCTCCTGATAGACCCGGATGATTTCGCTGGGCTCGCCCTGTTCGAGAAAGAGCTCTTCCAGGCGGTGCAGGATGATGATGTTGCGGGTCTTGGCATAGACCTTCTTGAGGATTTCCACGGCCTGTTTGGTCTTGCCTTCCCGGATGAGGATTTCGCCAATGCCGATATAGGCCGGCAAGAAGGTCCGGTCTTTCTTGATGGCGCCGCGGAAGTAGCGCCGCGCCTTATCCGGGTGGCCCCGTTCCAGGAGTTGGCGCCCGACTTCGTAGGTGCAGCCGGTGAGGAGATGCGTCTCGGCCCGTCGTTCCGGTTCCGGCAGGTTGGCCTTCAGGAGCCGGTGCTGGATTTCCAACGCCTCGCTCCATTTCTCAAGCCGGATCAGCAGATCGCGCTCGCGAATGAGTGCGGTGAGGTTGTCCGGCTCGATCCGGAGCATCTTATGCAGGGTCTGCAAGGCATCTTCGTAGCGCTTGGCGCCTTCCAGGTCCTTCGCCAGCTCCAGCAGGATTTCGATGTTGCGATCATCGACGCGATTGGCCCGCTGGTGGAGACGGATGGCCTCCGCGAAGTTGTTCTCCGCGCGGTAAATGTTTCCCAGCCAGAGCAGCGAATCGACGCGATTGGGGTCCATGGCGAGGGCTTTTTCAAACAGCCCGATCGCTTCGGCGATGCGTTTGGACATGAACGCATGGGTGCCCTCACGATGGAACGCATCGATTTTTTCTTTGCGCCGCAACAGTCTGGTGCTGCGCCAATTGCCGATGGCGTGGGCCGTTTGCCTCATGCCGACGGCCAAGGCCACGAGCACGGCGCCGACGGCCATGGAAAAGACGACGAGGGTAACGGGGCTCAATTCAAATTGGATGGAGGGGCTGGTCTTGATGTCGACCGTCCCGGGGTTCAACTCGCGGAAATAGCTATAGAGGAAGATGCCGACGCAGATGAGGAAGATGGTGGTGAGCAGTCGGAGCATCGCGCTAGGCCTTTTTTTTCGTCGGCGCCTTCTTTGCCGGTGTCTTCTTTGTCGGGGTCTTTTTCGTCGTCGTTTTTTTTGCCGGCGCTTTGTTCGGCTTCTTCACGGGTTGCGGGGCGGCAGCCGGGTGCATGGCCGGGGGCTCGTCCGACACGGGGATGCGCTTCGCATCGGCCCACAGCCGCTCGAGCGCGTAATGCTCCCGCATGTCCTTCCTGAAAATATGGACGATGACGTCCCAGAAGTCCATCAGGACCCAGTGCGACGATCGTGAGCCTTCGACGCTACGTGCCCTGGAACCGGAGCTCGCGAGGACGCCGTCAATGTGATCGGCGATGGCGCTGGCCTGGCGATCCGAATCGGCAGAACCGACCACCAGAAAATCGGCAACGGAGGTCAGTGGCGCAACCTGGAGGACGAGGACGTCGGTGGCCTTCTTATCAAACATAGCCCTGGCAATGGCGAGGGCCGTGGATCTAGCTGTTCGTGCGATCGCGGTCCTCTTGGTAGAGATGATGCTGGAGTATATAAGATTCCACGGAGGGCGGCAACAAATTTGCCAATGGGAGTCCTTGGCGAATTCGTGTGCGAATATCTGATGCGGAAATCGGGCAGGGCGGTAATTTGAGGCAGATCAGCCCTTGCTTTCCGAGTGGCGCCTCGATTCGTGAAATTCGTCCTGCATCCAAGTCTGCCAGCGAGGGGAAGGGAATCGGTGGAAGCAGCCGGACGGTGGACAGGGAACGAAAGGACTGGCCTGGCCTGGAGAGAACGACGAACTGGCAGAGTTCCAGCAGGGCTTGAGGGTCACGCCAGGAGGGGAATTCCAGAAAGGCATCCAGCCCGATCAAGAAAAAGAGCTGCGTCTGGGCTCCATATTCCTGCTGCAGCAGGCGAACCGTGTCGATGGTGTAGGATTTGCCCGGGCGACTGATTTCCACATCCGAGATGCCCAGCGTGTGGTCTGAGGCGATGGCCAGGCGGACCATCTCATACCGGTCTTGGGCCGGCGCCAGACTGCCGTTCCGCTTATGAGGCGGCTGACTCGTCGGAATGAAGAGGATCCGGTCGAGCCCGAGGGCCTCGCGCGTCTGGCGTGCAATGGCCAAGTGCCCGTGATGGATGGGGTTGAAGCTGCCGCCGAGGAGCCCCAGGCGAAGGGGCTGAGAGTGCTGAGTGCTGAGTGCTGAGGACGGAGATTCAGAATCTGGTGACATCATCATCTCAGCACTCAGTCCTCACGTTTAGAGTATGACCAAGTTGTCCCGGTGGATGACTTCTTCATATTCTTGAGGCCCGAATTGCTGCTGGATGTCGGTGGTCTTGAGCCCTTTCATCTTGGCGACCAGGTCTGACGAGAAGTTTACGAGTCCTTTTGCGAACTCTTTGCCGTTCTGATCCAGACAACTGACCGCATCGCCCGTTTCGAACGGGCCGCTGGCTTCCAGGATGCCGGAGGCCAAGAGGCTCTTGCCCCGTTTGGCCAAGGCCTCGACCGCCCCTGCGTCGAGCGTCAGCGTGCCTCGCGGCCTGAGAGTGAAGGCGATCCAATGTTTGCGGCTGGTGAAGCGACGCTCCTTCGCCAGGAAGAGGCTGCCGCCTGGGCCGCCGGCCAAGACGGTCGTGAGGAGACCGGCTTCTTGCCCGTTCATGATCAGGGTGGCTACGCCATACTCACTGACTTTCTTGGCAGCCCGGACTTTCGTGGCCATGCCGCCGGTTCCCTCGAAGGTGCTGGAGACGCCGGCCCGCTGTTCGATGTCTTCGGTAATGTCCTGGATCAAGGGAATCAGCGTGGCCGCGGGATTTTTGCGCGGATCTTCCGTAAATAGGCCGTCGATATCGGAGAGGATGATCAGCAGTTCCGCATCGACCAGATGGGCCACCTCGGCGGCCAGGGTATCGTTGTCTCCCACGCGGATTTCATCTACGGCCACCGTATCGTTTTCGTTGATGACGGGGATGACGCCGAACCCGATCAGGGCATTGAGGGTATGGCGGGCGTTAAGGAAACGCCGCCGATCGGCCAGGTCCTGGTGCGTCAGGAGGATTTGCGCGACTTTGACGTCGAGCCGCTCGAAGGATTTTTCATAGGCCCACATGAGCCGGCTTTGGCCGACCGCTGCGGCGGCCTGTTTCACGGGGAGGCTTTTGGGATATTCCGTCAGGCCCAGCTTCTTGATGCCGGAAACGATGGCGCCGGAGGAGACGATCAGGATTTCGCGTCCGCTGGATCGGAGGGCTGCGATTTCATCTGCGAGCCGGTCGATCCGCTCAGGACGCAGTCCGGTTTCCCGGGATGCAACGAGACTGCTCCCGATTTTGATGACGATGCGGGTGGCGTGTTTTAGGAGCTGATCTCGCATGGTATGGCTCGTAGCTGCGCAACCTGTTGTCCCACATAGTTGACGAGCTCTGTCAGCCCTTCTCGCGTGGCGGCAGAGATCGCGAGGCAGGGATAACGATGGCGTTTGCAATACTTCTGCAATTCGCGCAGGCGTGCGCCGTCTCCGGCCGCATCGATTTTCGTGGCGACGACCGCGAAGGGGCGTGCGGTGATCGGCTCGTCGTAGGCGGCCAATTCCTGGCGCATGACTTTGAAGCTCTTGACCGGCTCCTCGGGAGCCCATTCCGAGACATCGACTAGGTAGAGCAGAAACGACGTGCGTTCGATATGGCGGAGAAACCGGAGTCCCAGGCCCTTGCCTTCATGAGCGCCTTCGATGATTCCTGGAATATCTGCGACGGCGAAGCTGCCCTTTTCTCCCCAGCGCACGATCCCCAGATTCGGCACCAGCGTGGTGAAGGGATAGTCGGCGATCTTCGGCCTGGCGGCCGAGATGACGGAGATCAACGTCGATTTCCCGGCATTGGGAAAGCCCACCAGTCCGACATCGGCCAGCAGTTTCAGCTCAAGCCTAAGGGACTTGACTTCGCCTTCGGTGCCAAGTTCAAAGTTCGTGGGTGTGCGGTTGGTTGGCGTCGCAAAATGGCTGTTCCCTCGTCCGCCACGGCCTCCATGCGCTGCGATAAACCGTTGTCCCGGGGCGACCAGGTCGGCCAAGACTTCATTGGTTTCTTCGTCGAAGATGACGGTGCCGACCGGAAGGAGCACCACCTCATCTTCGCCGGTTCTGCCGGAGCAATTGGCGGCGCCTCCCTGGCGACCGACTTCGGCTTCGTAGTGTTTCTGGTACCGGAGGTCGAGGAGTGTCGTCATGCGAGGCGATGCTTCAAATACGACATTGCCGCCGTGGCCCCCGTCGCCGCCGTCAGGTCCCCCGCGCGGCACGAACTTTTCGCGCCGAAAGCTGCAGGAGCCATCGCCGCCGCGGCCGGCTGTGATACGGATGCGGACTTCATCGACAAACATCGGCGTGCCGTTTCTTCAGTGTGAGAGCTCTGAGGTCATTGCCTGCGAGGAACATCCCGCTGCACGTACAGTCATGCGGGAGTCCTCGCGGTAACGAAGCTGTGACGAGAAAAGAGGGAAAGAGTGCGCTAGGAAATCGCAGGTACGGAGTCAGCGTAGACGCTGATTTTTTTCCGTCCGCGACCGCGTTCAAACTTCACAATCCCCGTGATGAGGGCGAAGAGGGTGTGATCTTTACCGAGGCCCACGTTGAAACCGGGGAAGAATCTCGTCCCTCGCTGACGGATCAGGATGGATCCGGCCGTAACGGTCTCCCCAGCATAGGCCTTGACGCCAAGGTACTGTGGATTACTGTCGCGCCCGTTTCTTGTTGATCCGCCGCCTTTATTTGTTTCCATGACTGATCCTCGTTAAGCTGTTTCGATACCGGTGATGCGCAGCTTGGTGAAGCCCTGGCGATGGCCACGGGTCCGCCGATAGTTCTTGCGCCGTTGGTTTCAATGATTGCGTACATAAGCCCCTGCCTCCGTTACAGAAGATGATTGTGTAACATAGGGGCTTCAAGCCTGTCAAGGTAAAGGCCTGCCCTTCGTAATAATTCATTTCGACCGGTCAGCTTCTTTAAGGGGATTTTCAGTTCTGGTGTTTGAGTCTAGGCCCGTTCGCCCTGCGTAACATCAATTCACGGACTGAAAAATCAGTCGCGCTATCGCATCATTGGCCCAGCCCCTGTCCGCATCAATTCATGGGTGGCGAAGTACAGTGCCCATGCCATGAGCCTGCGGATTCGTGCGCCACGGCGGCTAGCCTGATGGCCGACCGCCCTGTTTATTCTAGCCGGTCGGTCTTCCTCACGTTCGTTTGCTTGACGCTTCTTCCGGCCCGCTGCTATATTCCGCTTTCGATCAGTAAGCGTTCACGTGTTCGTTGTAGTTGCTTATGCTTGAACCTCAAGGGAAAATTTGGATGGACGGGGCGTTCGTCAATTGGGCGGACGCGCAGGTTCATGTGATGACCCATTCGCTCCATTATGGATTGGCGGCGTTTGAGGGGATTCGCTGTTACAAGGGCAAGTCCGGGTCCGCGATTTTCCGGC
>JAPLLI010000172.1:828-3568 GCA_026387615.1 Nitrospirota bacterium | reverse complement strand
TCGCCGTCATAGTCGAACCGGTTCATCAACCGATGATCCATCTCCGTTTCCGGCGTCTGCGTCCCCCACACAATGCCTTGATGCAAGTCCGTAATCCGGAGCCGGTCGTTCTTGGCATAGAACTGGAACAGCAATGCATCCTGCGTCTTGGTCATGTGATAGATGCTTCCAGGATCGGCGGGATACAGAATCTCGCGATCGACGTAGCTACCATCCTCGAGCGGGACCTTTACCTTGAAATAGCCCTCCGGAATGATGGAACCGAACGCACCGTAGCCGTACACGCCCATCGTGCCGAGATGAACGCAATGGATCGTCGGGTCGACCTCCACGATCGCGGCAAGGAGGTTATTGGTGGCATTGAGGTTGTTGTTGACGGTGTAGATCTTGTGCCGCGCGCTCTTCATCGAATAGGGCGCAGCGCGCTGTTCCGCGAAATGCACGCAAGCCGTTGGCTTGCAGGAAGACAGGACTTTCTTGAGCCCATCGAAGTCCGCCGCCACGTCGATCTCGTGCAGCGAAATCCGCCGTCCGGATATCTCGCGCCAAGCCTTCAGCCTCTCCGCCATTGTGCCGATCGGAGTAGGGATTGCGCACCAAGCTCGGCCTCGATCCGCCGACGAGAGAAATTGTCGACGATAGTGACGTCATATCCGGCCGCGCTGAGATGCAGGCTTGTTGGCCAGCCACAGAAGCCGTCCCCGCCGAACACCACAACGCTGCCCTTTTTCATGACCTCCAACGCTCCCGCGACCGAAATGCCTTACGATATGCTTACAGCGCCGGCCGTCACACAGCAACGAATTCCAGCCGCCCCGATCTCACCTTGTCGTCAATCCAGCGTCAATTATTCGAGCTCCGAGTCAAGTCGTAATAAGTCCCGGTAATGGACCTAATAACCATCATGACCTTCAAGAACTGAGTCATTTGGGAAGTTGCCATAAGAACGACATCTTTATCGCGCAACCGAATCTGTTGCGCAAAGAAGTAGCCGTCAGCCTGCGTCAAATCTACTCGATACACGACCGGAACGCTGGCGTCGTTGGCCAAGCTGGCCATACGCGGCGTCACGTATCGATCGTCGACCGCCTGCTTGTCGGCACTGAGCACCGCTCGTGCCACGCTGCCGGGCTCGTAACGGAAAAGATAAATCGCCGCCAGGTTCGTCATGGTATCGATCCCTCCCCCCGCACGGGCAATAGCCTCGGCGAGGGTGACATTCTCCACCTCGAAGGGATACTGATTGACTTTTTGAGTGGCACCCATGACGAGGAAAGTCTTGGGATTGTGGACAAGCACGATATTGTCGTTTGGCTGCGCGACAATGTTGTCCTCGGGATTGGCCATTATCTCCTGAAGCGGCAGGGAGAAGACCTGCCGGCCCCGCATGAGACGAATATCCATTTGAGCCGCGGTAAACTTTGGACCGCCGCCCCAGGCAACGGCGTCAAGCAGCCTTTCGCCACGCAAGGTCAGCGGCATCAGACCGGCCTTATTGATCTCCCCGCCCACGGAAACGGTATTTGACGGGTTCGACGCCAGGGAAACCACGACCTGGGGACGGACCGTCTGCCCCTCCAGACCTCTCTGGATCATTTCGGCCGCTTGTGAAGGAGTGCTCCCCGCTACCCTGACGCGGCCCACGTAGGGAACGCTGATCCTTCCGTCGGTCTCGATGACCTGCTGCGGCAAGGTCGTGGCCGGTGGCGCCGCTAGGCCGGGCGTACCTGTAACCAGCGGCGCAACCGTGCCCGAGAATATCGTGGATCCCGCCTGCTCGTAGACCGTGATGCCGATGACGTCTCCAGGCTTCAGGGTGACGCTCGGGGTGTAGCTCTGTGTTCGAAAAGACGGCGGAAAAGCGGGCCCGCGAGCGGACGCGAGGGCTTTGGTGATCAACGAACTCACCTTGACTAGAAAGACCTCCCAGCTCTCGTCCTGCGTCCTGACCAATTGGGTCGATGACGGAGCGACGCCAGGCAGCAATTCGCATCCGGTGAGGAAAAAGGCACAAAGGCCCGCAAGAATCCGGCAGAACAGCGTCATATGCTCTTCTTAGCCGATGAACCCGCTGCCCGCCTATACGGATAGCGCACATTCCTGTGCAATCTTAATGTTCTAGAATACGCTTGCGCCAGTGAGCATCGAGATCGCTCTGCCTACCGGGTTGCCTGGAGACAGACGCAATGCAACAAGACCATTCCCTAGCCTGAGCAGCCATCGAAGTGCCCCACAAGCCCCATTCCGGCACGTGTGATGCCACCGCGCATGTTGCAGGGTGGATCGACGGAGTAAGCCGTGGCCGCCTTCACGGCTGGGTGTTTCATAGACCGAACCCTTCTCGCAGGCTGACAGTCGAGATTTTTCCCACCATCGGCGGCAGGCTGGTCGTCCTTGCCGACCGCTATCGCGCCGATCTGCACCAGAGCGGCCTATGCGACGGCTATTGTGGCTTTTCAGTACCGATGAAGCGCCTGTCGGGGTCCACGTCCGTCCGCATTGCAACCCGGGCGCCATTCTTCGACCTCGGCGTTGCGGATCTAACGCAAGGCCCAGCCGCTCGGACCTCCAAACCCGATACATTTCGTTCTTCATCGTATTGCATGCAAATTGACCAACCGGTTGGTCCCACCCATGTCACGGGATGGGCGGTCGCTCTTCCCGGCAGGAATGCCCGCCGCATCCTTCGGCTACGAAGCGGCATCGACGTCCTCGCGCAACAACGGGCGACACTCTATCG
>JAPLLI010000172.1:0-812 GCA_026387615.1 Nitrospirota bacterium | reverse complement strand
TCGACCCGAGATAGCCGTTGGCGGTTGCGACGGATATCACGGATTTTCATTTCCCCGGCCCATTGGCTCAAGCCGACCTCTTGCTCTCGAGGACATCGAATCGGGCCTCCTGGTCGTGGCCGTGCCGTGAGATCCGCCAAAATGCGCATCGCCTTGATCGATCTGCCCGACCGGGCGGACAAGAATTCGCGCAATCGATTCGCCGGCATCCCCCCTCTTCTGGCGATCCATGGGCATCAGACCTTTCTCTTCAACGGCACGACGCCACGCAACACGGCGGACCTGCCTCCTATCCTGACCGGACTCAACCGGGGCGCCTCGGCGGCGCCAATGATCGAGGCCAATGCCATCGCCCATCAGCTCATCGACCTTCAGCCCGATATCGTCATCGCGCCTCTGCGCGGCGGTATCGCCCAAGGGATTCTGATGGCACGCGCTTGCGGTGAGGGTTTTGCCCGGACTCGCGTCGCCTTATGGTGCGATACGCCCAGCGGCGTCAGATTTCTAAGAGACGACGGTCTCTCGGAAGGATTGGCCCCCCTGATTGCAGATGCGCTTGAACGGCAGACTTTCGCGTTCGCCGATGCACTGATCATTCCGGCCGATGCAGACTTCGACAGTCTTGCGACTTTGGGACATCGGACCGTGCCATCCTTTCGCGCAACCCTGCCGGCTCGGCAGGATGGGAGCGCTGGCCTTTCCGCGCCGGCGCCGGATATTGCGGAGATCGTATTTGCCGGGTCCATGACGCGGCGCGGTGGGCTCCCGGAGTTCATCGAAGCCATGGTGCGGCTGTCGAAGAGTGGACTGAT
>JAPLLI010000065.1 GCA_026387615.1 Nitrospirota bacterium | reverse complement strand
GGATGGACCGGTGAGTCCCTTGTGCTCGCGCAACGCGCGGCCTCAGAAGGCCCTCGTTGAACGCGCGCAGTGGAAGATCAATCAGCCCCCATCCCTGGAGAGGTAACGAGCAAGCTTGGATGGGATAGGGAGCAGGCAACCATCCTTCTTGCTCGCAGAGCCCCCACGATAAAGCGGTGGTCGCTCGATGCGCGCAGTAAAGGACGTTTTGCCTGCTCCCTATGGAGACGCTGAATAATTAGAAGGCCTTCGTTGGACACGCGGAGTTATCCGTTTCTGCCCCCCTCCTCACGTGTTACCTTTTACGTCTGACGTCTGCCCCTTCTCCATAGGGTTTTCTCCCCACAAAAGGCAGCGTGATTTACGGGCGCGAAAAGGGTATCCTTCGGCGAAAAATGGGATCTTATTGCTGATATGCCGACACTGAACTGGATTGGGAAAGAGGCGGTGGTGAATCATCACCACCAGGTGCCATATCACCTACTTAAAGATGTGCCTAACCTCGCCTGCGGCGAATCGGGCGACGGGAATCTCATTGTGCAGGGCGACAACCTCGTTGCGCTCAAAGCGCTTCTTCCCTACTACGCGGGACAGGTCAAGTGCATCTACATCGACCCGCCGTACAACACGGGTAACGAGGGTTGGGCTTACAACGACAACGTAAGCAGCCCTATTATTCGCGAATGGCTGGGCAAGTCTGTGGGCAGGGAGGCTGAGGATTTGTCGCGCCATGATAAGTGGCTGTGCATGATGTATCCACGGCTGCAGTTACTAAAGCAGTTTTTGGCGCCTGATGGTGTAATGTTTATCTCGATTGATGACATTGAGTTACCGTTCCTCCGCATCCTCATGGATGAGTTATTCCCTCACCCCCAAGCTAAGAATCGGCTAGCCTGCTTTATTTGGGAGACAGATGGAAACTTCGACAACCAAGCAAAGGTTAAAGACGCTCATGAGTACATCCTTGCGTATTCAAAATGTTTCGAGGAATTTCCTGCCCCCCCTGTTATCGATCTTTCAGTTGGAAAGGATAGCAAGTTGTTCCGCCCTGAGATCAGGAACACGATAGTTAAGAATGGTCCAAAGAACCCAGTCTCACTGATTGCCTTGCCGACCGGGTTCCCGGCCGATTTCCAAGAGGGCCGCATATCTGCTCGTCAGGATAAATGGCCTCACTACGACCGTGATTTGGTGATTCAGGGAGGGGTGCTCGCCGAACCTGTTGTTGCTCAGAGTGGATGGAGCTCTAAGGCTATCTGTGAAGAGTTCATCAACTCTAAATTCCAGCCTGTTCTCGATTCTAAGGGGCAAAAGACTCGATTCGTTATCACGTCCACTGGCGCAATTGAGGCGGTGAAAGTGCGAAGTGAGTCGCAAAGCCATGTGATTTCCGTTATCCGTGAGGTTGGTTCAACTCAGAATACGAGCGAAGTCCTTGCCGACATGGGTGTCAAATTCACGTTTCCAAAACCTGTGGGGCTCATTGCGTATCTCGTCTCAATGGTCACAGATAAATCAGCACTTATTCTCGATTCGTTTGCCGGATCTGGCACAACGGGTCACGCAGTATTAAGTCTCAACAAACAAGACGGCGGCAAGCGCAGATTCATCTTGGTGGAGATGGAATCAAAGATAGCTCGTGAGATTACCGCCGAGCGTGTGCGGAGAGTGGCAGAGGGGTACAAGAACGCGAAGGGTGAGAAGGTCGAAGGGCTCGGCGGCGGGTTTCGTTATTGTGAGTTGGGCGAGCCATTGTTCGACGAGAGCGGGAAGATTCGTGAGATCGTGAGCTTTTCCGACCTTGCACGCCACGTCTATTTTACCGAGACCGGTGAGCCGCTCCCGCGCGAGCGCGTGACGAAGTCGTCATTCATCGGCGAGTGCCGTGGTGTCGGGATCTATTTATTGTTCAATGGCATTCTTGGCGATAAACGCGCGCAGGGCGGCAACGTGCTCACACGCTTGGTGTTGGAGAAACTGCCGAAGTTCGACGGTCAGAAAGTGATCTATTGCGCAGGATGCCTGCTGGGGAAAGATCGACTGCAGGCGGAACGAATTCTGATCCGGCAGACGCCCTATGAGATCAAGGTGAGCTAATCGATGTCGTCGCGCAAACCTGCCCTTGTCCGTGAATCGCTGGAGTCGTTGATTTTTGTCGTCAGGAGTCAGCGCGTCATTCTCGACGCGGACTTGGCCCGGCTGTACGGGGTGACGACGAAAGTCTTCAACCAAGCCGTTAAACGAAATGTCAGCCGCTTCCCCAAGGATTTTGCATTTCAATTGACGACTGCAGAGGTCACAAGTTTGAGGTCGCAAACTGTGACCTCAAACAGGGAAACCCTTGAAGATTACGAGGATACGGAGAACCGGTCACAACTTGTGACCGGTTCCCAGAAGCATCGCGACCCTCGATTTCGCCCCTGGGCCTTCACGGAGCATGGCGCGCTCATGGCCGCGAACATTCTGCGCAGCGATCGAGCGGTAGACATGAGTGTGTTTGTCATCCGTGCGTTTGTGCGCTTGCGTGAGCACGTAGTTGCCAATCAGGCGATTCTGAAACGGTTGGCCGAAATCGACCGCACATTGCTTCAGCACGATTCCTCGCTGCTGGATCTGTACGAAAAATTGCTGCCGCTGCTTCAGCCTCCCCCGGTCCCTCCGAAGCGCCGTATCGGATTCCAGTCGAAAGGCAAGCCGTGATCACGCTGAAAGACTATCAAGAGCGGGTGCTCGATTCGTTGCGTGAATTCTTTCGCGTGGCTGCCCGTACCTGCGATCCCGATTCGGCATTTCGGGAGGTGACGCGGCGTGTGTTTGGGGAAGCGATGCCCTATTTCCCTGTATCGGTTGCAGGATTGGAGCCACGCATGCCGTATGTGTGTTTGCGGGTGCCCACGGGCGGCGGCAAGACGCTGCTGGCCTGTTATGCCGCAGGGTTGGCTTTGCACGATTTTATGCGGGCTGACCGTGCCGTCGTGTTATGGCTGGTGCCGAGTAATACCATCCTCGATCAGACCGCCGACGCCCTACGCGATCCGCGCCATCCTTACCGCCGCGCGTTGGAATTGGCCTGTGGCGCTGTGGAAGTGGTGACCATCGAGGAGGCATTGCGTTTATCGCGCGCAACCGTGGAGGGGCAGACGGTTGTGATCGTGGCGACTATTCAATCGTTCCGTGTCGAGGACACGACAGGGCGGAAAGTCTACGACCAGAACGGCGCATTTGCGGAACATTTGCTCAACGTTCCCGCCGACCGTCTTGCCGATCTGTTGCCCGGTGCAGACGGCAAACCCAAGCCGTCGCTCGTGAATATGCTGCGGCTTCGCCGGCCTATCGTCATTGTGGATGAAGCGCACAACGCGCGGACTGATCTATCCTTTTCCACACTCGGCACTGTACTCCCGTCGTGCATCGTTGAATTTACGGCCACGCCGGCGCGGGAAAAGACTCCATCGAACGTGCTGCACCGCATTTCGGCGGCGGAGTTGAAAGCGGCAGAGATGGTGAAGCTGCCGCTGCGTGTTATCACGCGGCATCCGAGCCAAAGAGACCAACTGCTGGCGGAGGCGGTCACGCTACGCGCCGATCTCGAAAAGCTGGCTGTGGCCGAGGGACAGCAGACGAGCGAGTATATCCGGCCTATTCTCTTGATCCAGGCTGAGCGTGTTGATGCCTGCGAGCCGCTACGCGACCGGCTGGTGCGCGAGTTCGGTCTTTCAAAGGATGAAGTGAAAATCTCCGTCGGTAGGCTCGATGAATTGAAAGATGTGAAAGACATCGCATCGCCTAAATGCCCGGTGCGCGTGATTATCACGGTTGAAAAGCTGCGGGAGGGGTGGGATTGCCCTTTTGCGTATGTGTTATGCAGCCTCAAGGAGACACGTTCGGCTACGGCCATCGAGCAGATCGTCGGGCGCATTCTCCGGCTGCCGCTTGCCCGGACGAAGCGGCATCCTGACCTCAACTGCGCCTATGCCTTCTCGGTATCGGACTCGATTACGGATGTGCTCGCGGAGTTGCGCGAGGCGTTGGAGCATAACGGTTTCACGGCAGCGGAAGCCGAACGCATCATCATTCCGATTCCACAAGGCACACTCCCGCTCGGTGTGCAGCCTCAGACTGTTCGTGTGGCGCCGAGTGCCATTGATGCAGTCGTATCTCAGGTGCAGGTAGCGGCACTTGCAGGTAAGGTACGGATCGATGCCGCAGCAGGTGAGATCACCATTGTCGTTCCGCTTGATGAGGCTGATACCGAAAAGCTGAAGAGTTGCGTCAAGACTCCCGAAGCCAAGACTCAGCTTGAGGAAGCTGTCGCGCTTGTGCGAGAGGCGGAGAAGGCGTTCGGCGGCAGTGGGGTACCGCGCGTGCCCTCGCCATATGAACGACAGCTGGACTTTTTCGTGCCACTGCTTTGTGTTCAGGAAAATGGGACTCTCTATGAGTTTGAAAGCACGTTTTTAATCGAGCACGCGTGGAAACTGAGCGAGAAAGACGCTTCATTGTCAGGGGGGTACAACCCTCTCGCTCGTCCGGTCGGCTATGCAGGCATGCTGGATGTTGGCGTGAAGGGCGAAGTGCAAGCCAGCGTGATTCGAGAAACTCCGGGGGCCGACTTTATTGGCAAGTTGCATCAGCAAGTTCTTCAGCTTGGCGGTTTAGATAATTGGTCCCTAGAAGGTTTGGTTGTGTGGCTCGACCGACAGATTGACCACCAGGATATTTCTGCCGGTGAGTCGGCGGAGTTTTTGCGGAAAGTCATTCGTGGCCTTCAAGCAAAGTTTGGCATTGCAGACGTGAGCGTGCTGGCGCTTGATCGCTTTCGCCTTCGTGATGAACTTGAGATCCGTATCCAGCAACATCGGAATAGTGAGCGGAAGGCTTCCTTTCAGATGTTTCTTCTCCCGGATTCGATGCTAATTGTGAACGACGAGCGCGTGATCAATTTCAAGACAATGAGTTATGAGCCGAGCCGCCTCTACGACGGTGGTTTTCAGTTCACAAATCACTATTTTGGGCCGAAGCCTGGCGAGTTGATCGAGAAAAAATCCGATGGCAAGCTCACTGAGGAATTTCAGTGCGCGCAGTATCTCGACAGACTGCCTGGAGTCACGTTCTGGATACGAAATCTTTCTCGCAAAGCCACGTCGTTCCGTCTACAAACCTCGACAGACTGGTTCTACCCTGACTTTCTCTGCCAACTCACCGACGGGCGCGTGCTCGCGGTGGAGTACAAAGGGAAGCATCTTTACGACGGTGTGGATGCGGAGGAAAAACGGGCAGTTGGTGCGGTGTGGGCTTCGCGGAGCGGCGGGCGGTGCCAGTTTGTGATGCCAACCGACGGGGACTTTTCCGTTATTGATAAAGCAGTAGCTTCTACCTAGGGTTCACAAAGTTGGGTGGGGGTCTTTTCTTTCCGGAACGCTCACCGTTCTTCGGTCTTCTTCTTCGAGGGCAGGCTAGATGGTCTCCCATTGCGCGTGTCCAACGAGGGGAGTCCGCGACCGCGCGTTGCACGAGCACAGGAGAGCATCTAGTCTGCCCTCTCATGTTCCTTTCCTATCCAAGGACCAACGGGGTCTCATCCAAGATTGAAGGACGCATGAGAAGTCATCGTACGGATCTCAGGAGTATCGCTCGTCGCGCCATGGTCGAGCGAGGCCTGTTGCCGGATTTTTCCGCTGCGGCGATGGCCGAGCTGGCTCGTATCGAGACTGCTGCCACCGACCGGTCGAATCTGCGTGATTGCACGGGGCTGCTGTGGGCCTCGATCGATAATGACGATTCCCGAGACCTCGACCAGCTCACGGTGGCGGAGCCTGGCCCTGATCGATCTGTGAAGATCCTGGTTGCGATTGCCGACGTGGACTCGCTGGTCGCGAGGGAGTCCGCCCTTGATGGTCACGCCAAGCACAATACGACCTCGGTCTATACGGCAGGCGAAATGTTTCCCATGCTGCCGGAAAAATTGTCGACCGATCTGACTTCTCTTGGCGAGGGGCAGGATCGGCTTGCGATTGTCGTGGAGCTGGTGATTGCGGAGGATGGAGCGGTCCTCAGTTCGACCCTCTTTCGTGCATTGGTCCGCAACCACGCGAAGCTGGCCTACAATAGCGTCGCAGCCTGGCTTACCGGAGAAGCTTCTGCGCCTGAGAAGGTCGAGACCGTTCCAGGCCTGGCTGCGCAACTCCGCCTTCAAGATCAGGTCGCGCAGAGGCTCAAGGCGCGGCGCCATCACCAGGGCGCCCTCAGTCTTGAAACGATCGAGCCGCGGGCCGTGTTCGACGGTGAGGTGTTGACCGATCTCAGGATCGAACAGAAGAATCGCGCCAAAGAACTGATCGAGGATTTCATGATCGCCGCGAATCAGGCGACCGCGTCCTATCTCAAGGGAAAGGGCGTGCCGTCTTTTCGCCGCATTTTGCGCTCTCCGGAACGGTGGCAGCGGATTGTCGAGGTGGCGGGCCGCTGGGGTGTGAGTTTGCCCCCGGAGCCTGACGCGCGGGCCCTCGAAGGGTTTCTCGTCACGAGGCGGAAGGCCGACCCCTTGACCTTTCCCGATCTATCCCTGTCCATCGTGAAGCTCATCGGTAGAGGCGAATATGTGCTGGACCAGTCGAAGGACGGCGCGCCGGAACATTTCGGGCTGGCCGTGAAGGGCTACACCCATTCCACGGCGCCCAACCGGCGGTTTCCCGATCTCATCACCCAGCGGCTGGTCAAAGCGGCGCTGGCTGACGCGCCGACTCCATATAAACCGGAAGAGCTGAAGTATCTGGCTGAACATTGCACCGAGAAAGAAGACGATGCGGAAAAGGTCGAACGCCGGCTTCGCAAATCCGCCGCGGCTCTCTTGCTCGAATCGCGGATCCGGGAACGGTTCGACGCCATCGTGACGGGCGCGTCAGACCGGGGCACGTGGGTTCGTCTTCTTGAGCCGCCGGTCGAAGGGAGATTGGTGACGGGCGCGTCGGGCCTCGATGTCGGAGACACAGTACGAGTGGAGCTTATCAGCACGGATGTTGAGCGAGGCTACATCGACTTCGTCAGAGTCTGATCGCCAGAAAACCCCTGTCCTCCGGTTTGCCCTGTTCAAGGAATAACAGAAACTAACGACATCTCCATGGCGAGAATGGTCCCTGCCCCGCGGGTGTCTTTTTCGTATGTCCGGCGATCATCAGGGCGTTGCGGTCTTGCGTCTTAGCCGGTCGCTCAGGCTGAGGGGGGAGGCAGATAGACTCTGAGCAGGTCTCTCCAACTGACGATACCGCTGACCTTTCCGTCTTTCGTGACGACGGGGAGGCAGGACACTCGGTGCTTCAGCAGCCGTTGCGCCGCGGTCTCGACGGTTTCGTCTGCCTCGACGGTGATCGGATTCTGGCTCATGATCTGGTGGGCTCGTTTTCGTGAGGGAGCTGTTCCGCCATGGAAGAAGTATAGCTTACCCGTCGGCTCCTGCACAGCCGGTAGAGTCGTGACGCTCCGGCGACGCTCTCTGCCGCTCGGCGCGGTGGGGGGCATCAGGATTCTTGTCGAGGTGTCACTGTTTGAGGACGCACTTTTCGTACAAATCCTTTAGCTTGCCCGCCGGATCGTAGCGAGTTTTGAGCGCGCGGTAGGCTTGTTCGTCGTACAACTGCCAAAATTCTTCACGCGAATAAAAAGAATTCGAATATAGAGATTTTTTGCCGCCGAGCTCCCGAACCTTGGCCTCGACCTGTTTATTGAAATAGCCCTCTTCGTGGTCGCTTCGGACTGTGTCCCAGAATCCAAAGTTGACATAGAGCGTCTTGGGATTCATGGCATAGAGCGCATACGAGGCGGATGGATCATAGGCCGCGACCGGACAGATCCATACCGGCGTGATGCTGATCTCCCGATGGAGGAATTGCGCGAACGCCGGCGCATGCTCAAGCGGGATCTCCACGTCCTGAATCACTGCCTCTTGCCGCCCGCCAAGAACTCTGGCCACCAGTTGCGCGAGGCGTGAGTTGGTGAATCTCTTGCGCAGCTTCCAGTACACCGTGGAGTTGAGATGTTTTCTTCCCCAGAGCCACCGGATGAACGGATGCTGGACGAGAAAATGTTTGGAGCACCAGAACCAATCGGTATCCCATCGCCACAGATAGTCGTGCGTCGTGAGGTAGTCGATCTTTCTGCGTGAGAGCGAGTGATAGTAGATGTGCCGATACGTGTAGTCGCTAAGCCATTCGGCCTGGTCGATCCATTCACCCGTCGTCAGATAGAGCTCCCGTTCGCCGAACATCGTGCCGTCGACGAAGTCCACCTGCTTGTCCTGGCAGATCCGCCCAAGTGTCTGAAAATAGGTGTCCAGATCGGAGCAGCGCTCGTGCCGGAGCTTGACAAATTTCCCGACCGGCACGAGCGCCACTTTGACTTTAAGGGCATAGCCCAGCGTGCCATAGGAGTTGGCAAAGCCAAAAAACAACTCGCGGTGCTCATTGTCTTTGGTGGCTACCGCGACGGTCCCGTCTGGCAGGAGGACGTCAATCTCTAGAATCGTTTCGTGGACAAAGCCGTATTTGAAGGAGGATGACTCAATGCCGATTCCCGCTGTGGCTCCGCCAATGGTAATCGATTTCAGTTGGGGCACAACGGCGGGCATCAGCTGGAACGGCAGCGTTTCACGGACGAGGTCTTCGTAGGTCGTCAGCCCTTCGACGTCGGCATAACGTGCGGTTTCGTCCACGTGAATCACCTGGTTGAAGTGGCGCAAGTCCAGTTTATGTCGCGGTTCTTGTGCGCGCTGCCGGAACAGGTTAGACGTCGATTTTTCGAGCGCGAGGGGTCCAGTCGCGTTCGACGCGCGAAGGGCCGTGATCACGGCTTCCCGTTTGCGGGCATAGTCTTCATGCGAGATCATGGCCGTTACCGCACCGATTCATAGCCGCCCAGCAGGCCGCGCTTTGACATCACGATCTGCCAGAGGTGGATGGTGCGGGCACGGAAGGCCCCGGCGAGAGAGAGCAGGTAGTATCGCCACATGCGGGTGAACCGGTCGTCGAAGGAAGGGGGGAGTTGCCCCCGCTGCCGCTCCGTATTCTCCTGCCAGGCCAGGAGGGTGCGGTCGTAGTCGGTCCCGAAATTATGCCAGTCCTCCAGGACAAAGAGCCCGTCCATCGCGGCGCTGAGTTGCGCAACGGACGGGAGCATGCCGCCCGGGAAAATGTATTTGTCGAACCAGGGATCGCCGGTGGTGGCTGAGGCATTGTTCCCGATGCTGTGGAGGAGAAACAGGCCGTGTGGTTTGACGGTCCTGTGGGCCACTTCCATGAGCGCGCGGTAATTTTTGAACCCGACGTGCTCGCAAATGCCAATAGCGGCGACCTTGTCGAATTCCCCGGTCGCGTCGCGATAGTCGCTGAGCCTGATCTCAACGGGAAGTCCGGCGCACCAGCGCCTTGCGTGGGCCACTTGCTGCTCGGAAATGTTATACGCGACCACCGAACAGCCATAGTGGGTGGCCGCGTAGTGCGCAAAGCCGCCCCATCCACATCCCAGCTCCAGCACGCGCTCGCCTTTTTTGAGTTGCAGCTTCTGACAGACCAAGTCCAGTTTCTGCTCCTGTGCCTCCGCCAGATTCTGCGCGCCCTTCCAGTAGGCGCAGGTATATTGCATGTGGGGACCCAGCATGCGTTCGTAAAATTCGTTGTTCAAGTCGTAATGGCGTTGCGCCACGCGTTTCGAGCGGCGCTGATTCTGCATGTTGAACAGGCGAGCCTGGAGCATGTTCAGCATGAGCCGTTTGTCGCGCACGGCTTTGTCGAGTCCGGCCGTATGAAACTTGAAGAAAAACTCGTCCAGCTGATTGGCGTCCCACCAGCCTTCCATGTAGGACTCGCCGAGTCCCAGCGATCCCTCAGTCAGGACGCGGTCATAGAAGCGGTCGTTGTGGACCAGGATATCCCCAGGGTCGGTCCCATTGACGTGCACCTGGGCCTTCTCGAGCAAGTCTTGAACAAGGTGTTGTGGGTTCATGGAGATGGCCTTCCTTCCTTCGCCATCAGGACGGTCCGCTCGGCGCAACTCACGGCGAATGGATTCACCTGAGTCGCAATGGAGGAAGGCGCCATAGGCGTGATCGCTCCGTTGAATCTCACGACAGGGTTGGGGCGTTTCCGGAAGCGAGGATCTTGGCTTTGATGTGGGGTGGAGGGGTTCTCAGATCCCACACGATTCCGAGCCAGGAGAGCATGATCAAGAGGTAATAGGACAGGTCCACCTCCCACCAGCGCCAGCCCTGATTGACCGACGACTGGTAGTAATGGTGGTTGTTGTGCCAGCCCTCGCCGCAACAGAGAAGAGCGAGAATGAAACTGTTCCTGCTGCCATCGCGGGAGTTGTACCGGACCCGGCCGACGATGTGCGTGAGGGAGTTGATGAAGAAGGTGCAATGGTAGAGCACGGTGGTGGAAATGAAGAACCCCCAGATCAGTCCCGGGAAGCCCCACAGCCCATAGATCAGCAGCGCGTATAGCAGGGGCGGAATGATGTGAAGCCGGTTGAGTGTTTGTAGCTCGGGGTATTTCGCCAGGTCCCGCACGAGATTGAGGTCGGTCTGCACATGGTTCTCAGACAGCAGCCAGCCGACATGAGAAAACCAGAATCCTCTTTGGACGGGGGAATGGCGATCTTTTTCCTGATCCGAGTGCCTGTGGTGGTACCGATGGTGTGAGGCCCACCATAACACGCCCTTTTGCGCAGACGTCATGGCCAAACAGGCCAAGAGAAACTGAAAGACCCGGCTGGTTTTATACGAGCGGTGTGAAAAATAGCGGTGATACCCCGCCGTGATGGCGAACATTCTCAGGTAATAGCTCGCGATGGCCAGTGTGACCAGTTCCAGGCTGACGCCGGTTTGAATGACCCACAGACACATCAAGTGGATGCTCAAGAAGGGGAGCACGCCCTTCCATTGATACCGCTCTGGCCCCGAATCACAGCCAAGGGTATGAATGCAATCGCACGATAGCCTATTCGTAGAGGGCCTCATCGTTCACCTTCATTGTTGAGGGTAATCGCGGGTTGCGGGAAACGGGGCTATTGTACGTGATTGCGCGTGGTCTGAAAAGGGGGAAACGGGGCAAAGTGAAAAAACTATTTAGGCATATATTTAGGCCATGTCATGGCCCTCGCCTGCTTCTGGCTCCTCCAGACTGGTGCGGCCCAATGTGCCGTTGCGATAGTCCAGCAAAAGTATCCTTGCTGCCTTGTTCCGGTCCAGCCCGCCGCCGCTCCTCGTCAGCAGACAGCCGCGTTTTTTGGCGATGGCGTCGATCACCTCCGTGCTCGTGAGTCCCTCCACCGCAAACCCGTAGCGGGCCGTGAGCCTGGCTGGATAGCGCGCCAGCAGGATGGCGGCGAGAAACTCGGCGACCGCTTCGTCATCGACAACCGTATGGCCCACGGCGTTGATCGTGGCGAGCAGGAGGCCGACGTTCGGGTCTTTGATGGTGCCCCACAAGAGTCCCGGCGAGTCGGTGATGGCCATGTGGTCGTTCAGTTTGTGCCGCTGTTGGACCTTGGTCACGGCCGGTTCGTCGCCCACGCGCGCGATGCGGCGCTTGAGGAGCGTGTTCATCATGGTCGATTTGCCGACGTTGGGGACTCCCATGATCAGCATGCGTAAGGGCTTCACGCTGCTATTGCGATGGGGCGCCAGCAGCTGACAGAGTTGGGGCACCTTGGAGGCATCGCCCGCACGACTGCACGAGAGAGCTACGGCGCTGACGTCCGGTTGCCGGTTATAGAAGTCGAGCCAGGCTTGCGTGGTGGCGGGATCGGCCAGATCGGCCTTGTTGAGTACTTTCAGGCTGGGCCGCTGGCGGACCAGACGGAGTTCTTCGATCAGCGGATTGCAGCTGGCTTCCGGTATGCGCGCATCCAGCACCTCGACGATGACATCGATCACTTCCATCGTCTTGGCCGCTTCTTTGCGAGCCGCATTCATGTGACCGGGGAACCATTGGATAGACATGTCGGCTCAACCTTCTGGGTGAATAGGCCTTGTATTCTACACTGTCGGCTGCCTTATATGCGCTGCTTTGGCAGCAGGGGAGAGAAACCGTTACGACCGGGGTATTTTCCTCGGCACCTGTCGGGGCGGCTGTGGTACATAGAAGCACTCATTCATTGGAAAACCATGCCATGACTAGGTTTTCGGTGCATTCCCTGTTTTTCTCGGTCTTCGCGGTTGCCTGGCTGACGTGCTCGCCGGAGAGCCATGCCCTGGTGGAGATTCTGCCCGATGTGTCATTGACGGTGGATGGCCGGACCCTTCAGGACCGCAAGGCGGTTGTTTCCCATCCGGTTCTGCGGGAGATCCTGGCGGCGTTCAGTCGTGCCGAAGCGGCCGTGCAGAAACAGGAGATGGAGCCGCTGCTGCAATTCTACGCGAAGGACTACAACTATCATGGCCTGAAGCCGGCGGATGTGCGCCGGATCTGGGGCGAAGTCTTCGCCCATTACCATAACCTGTCGTCCACCCATCTCTTTTCGGAGGTGAAGGTGTTCCGGTCAGGCGCGCAAGTGCGTGCGGAAATCACCTGCACCGGCGGGCTGTACGGCACGGAAGCTCAGAGTGGCGCGCCTATCACGCTGGATAGCTGGTTCCAGGAGGTCCATTATCTGGTCCATGAGGACGGAGCCTGGCGCTTCCTCGGCAATGCCGGCGCCGCGCCAAGTACGGCACCGGTCACATCCAGCCCGCATCACCCGCTCTTCTAGTTGTTGGCGGATGCTGAAACAGCCTGCCAGCCTCGTTCTCGGCTCATCGAAATCCTCAACGTACCCCTGAGGGTACGCCTCCGGTTTCGACTCGCCTGCGGCCTTGCTGGACAGACTGTTTGAGCATCCTTGGGGGCGTATTCTTCTTGTCCAAAACGTAGAGGCGATTAACCGGCTACCCTGCCAGGGCGGTACTTCCGCAGCCTTGCAGGTCGCGGGACAAGGTCTCGCGTACGGCTGTCGGCTTTGGATTGGGCCGATTGACGGTGAGGGTTCGTGCTTCCGGTAGGGCTCCGACTTCTTCGGGCGCCGTTTTAATCTCAAACCGTTCTCTCCGGATCTCGTTGCCGGCTCTATTGCGATAGACCAGCTCGTCCGTCTCGAAGTCATATTCAGGAATCTCGGCGCTTTCCCATCGCTGCACAAAGTAGTGGGCATAGAGGGTATAGAGGCCGTGGTCCTTGCGGTTGTGTCGCAGGACATACTCGGGCATGGTCTGGACATCCAGATCGGCATGGTAATGCTGGAGCCAGAGGTAATCCCCGAGGATCACCAGTTTGATTAACGGGGAATCCGAGTAGAGCTTGAGTTTGACATCCTTTCCCATGGCCTTCAGCCGCTTGAGGAGCTGGATGCTGTGTCGGACTTCCTCCCGGAATGTGTCCAGCGTGAACTCGGGATGGTTGATCGCCAGGATGCGCGCGCTCGCTTCCTGGCTGTAGGGATTCACCAGCATAATTCTGGCTCCCAGGCACTTGTCGAGCACCGACGACAGGCCACCGACCTGATCCACAAAGGTGCTGTGGCCGCTGGACCCGATGACCGAGATGGTCCGGCCTGTGCCCTGCTCTTCCTTGAGCTGTTCGATGCGCTGCTGGGCTCCCCGCGTGCGGTGCGGGAAGAACGAGACGAGGCCTGCGCCGGTCGCCATTGCGGCGAGGACCCGGTCCCGCCTGCTGCGATGGAAATAGTTGAGGCAGACGATCAGGAGGATCGCCACCGTCATTTCCACGGCGATGAGCGAGAGCTTGTCATGTTCGACGCGCGCCCAAAACGATAAAAACTGTTTGGCGCCTGCCGGAAGCAAGAGCGCAATCCCTGCGCTCAGGGCGACGACGACGATGTGATAGAGGCTCTCTGCGGCGTCGCGCAGGAATGCCCGGACTGTTGACCATACGGATAGAAACACGGATGCACCTCTTTGAATGTAACGGACGACCCCACGGCGATGACGGGCTGGCAATGTGAGCGATGGATGGGTACGCCTAAAGCGGAGAGCTCAGCAGATGCAGAACGACTGCGTGCGGACAAAAAAAGATCGCAGAAGACTTCGTGTCTACCGGGGGACTGCAGCCCCCGAACACGGAAGGTCTTATGCGATCAAGACCACCATAGCATGGACAGAGCGGCGCATGCAAGGAGTACCGCCAGCAAACTCAGAACGATGAACGCGGAACGCTGACGTGAGAGGGGTTTCGTTATTCATCGTTCATCGCTCACCGTTCAGCGCGTCCAGGATGGGGGCAGCATCCTGTTAGTACTGGAGCGTTGAAGGCTCCCGATGAAACTGCGCCACCATGGGGTGAACCAATTCGGCAAAGTCCCGATAGCGAAGCTTCATGGCTCCGGTATGAGTCCCGGCGTCGAAGAAGATGTGCTCGTCTTGCGTGAGCAGTTGATCGACATAGACCGCCATGTTGTAGAGATTGCCGAAGGGCGGCATCGTTCCCACCTCGCAGTCGGGAAAGAGCTCTGCCAGTTCATGTTCCGTTGCCAGTCGCACATGTTTGCTGTCCAACGCTTCTTCGAGTCGCTTGAAATCGACCCGCCAGGTTGAGGGGATGACGACTGTGACAAACCGCTGGTCGGCTTTCACGATCACCACTTTGGCGAACAGGTCGCCTGCTACATGCAGAGACTCAGCCGTCCTTCGTGCGCTGTAGGCCGCATCATGGCTGACGACCTCGTAGGGGATTTTGTGGCTGTCGAGATATGTTTGGAGTCTTTTGAGGACGGGCATGGTGACCTCCATAAGTAAGATACAGCGCCGAACGGTGAGCGCTGAACAGAAACGCGGCAGGCACGTCAGCGTTCTGCATTCATCGTTCTGAGTTCGCTTGCTGCGGCCTTGCTGGCAGCCTTTTTGGGCATCCTGCTTGTGTCATCTATTGATGATGTAAGGGAGCAAAGGGGATGCCATCATCCTCGTGCAGGATGGCGCATATAAATGTGTGACGCATTGCGTGGTTAGCGCAGGATTAGGATAGAGGCATGCGAGGCGCCAGAGCAGTTCCGTAGCAGAATAGGGCAATGGGGCAGGGCGGGCTGTCCTGAAATGCTACTCTGTTCGTCGTTCGTGAAGCGTCGTTCGTCTCTCGTGCCCCCCAACGAGATACGCTTCACGAGGGACGTTTCACGTCTGCGAGATTAGCGGGCTGTTTAAAATGGCCGCTCAGCAAGGCCGCAGCGAGTGAAGGACCGAGGCGTACCCGGAGGGTACGTTGAGGGTCTGAACGATGCGAGAACGACGCTGGCGGCCATTTTCAACAGCCCGCCGCTATCGGAGATGTTCGCGGCCATGCGGGCTGGTGAGATCCTGGTCCGGCCCCAGTGGGACGATGCTGGTCGGATTGATGTCGTCATGGGTGATGTAATAATGCCGTTTGATGTGGTCGAAGTTCACGGTGTCGGCGATGCCGGCCGTCTGGTAGAGGTCCTTGAGGTAGCCGAAGAGGTTCGGGTAGTCGATGATCCGCCGGAGATTGCACTTGAAATGGCCGTAGTAGACGGCGTCGAAGCGTACGAGGGTGACGAACAAACGCCAATCGGTTTCGACGAACTGTGAACCAAAGAGGTAACGTTGGCGCCCAAGCCTGGTTTCAAGTTGATCCAGGGCGTCGAAGAGGCGGAGCACGGCTCGTTCGTAGGCTTGTTGCGAGGTGGCGAACCCTGCGCGATAGACCCCGTCGTTCACGTTCTCGTAGATAAAGGTATTGAGATCGTCGATTTCTTTTCTGATGCCCTCCTGATAGAGGTCGATCATGCTCTCGGTGAAGCGATTGAACTCGCCGTTGAACATACGCATGAGGTCGTCGTCGGAATTGGTGACGATACGTTTCGTCACTGTGTCCCACAAGACGGGGACGGTGAACCGTCCCCGATAGTCAGGTTTGGTAGCTTCGTAGGCCTGGCTGAGGAATTGAAATCCGTTGATGGGATCGAGGGAATGGCCTGGCCCGTCGCGAAAGGCCCAGCCCCGTTCATCGCGGATCGGGTCCACAACCGTCATGCCGATTGCGGCTTCGAGCTTCTTGAGTTTCCGCACGATGATCGTGCGATGGGCCCAGGGGCAGGCCAGGGAGACATAGAGATGATAGCGGCCGCGTGCCGCCTGGTAGCCGGAACTGCCACTCGCGGTCACCCAGCCCTGAAAGGCATCTGGTTGCCTGGTGAAAGCACCTTCAGCGCTCTGCTCGTCCGGAAATTGAGCCTTCATGGTCATATTAGACTCCTACTCTCTCTACCGTATCATATTCATTGCGGAACGACAGGGGGAGGGGGAGGCCGGGTTTGTCTCTTGTGCCTGCGCAAGGTGGGATGTCGTTTCGTTCGTTTTACGTTTTACCTGTCACGTTTCACGGCGTATCGATTGCGCTGCATAGGCGAAGCTTGGTAAACAAGAGGACAGTTGTTGTATGAAGACTCGCTCTTTTTCGCGCTACGAGGAGGACTCGCATCTATGTTTGACATTGTTGCACGATTGACTCGACCCACGCCTGTCCGGTCGGTGCTTGCCGGTACGTTGTTGGGGCTGTTTCTGATGAGCCTGCTCCCTGCGTCGCTTGATGCGGCACGAGGAGGAGGGAAGACGGAGGTGTTGCCGGTACAAACTGCTGCACCGGCGGCGGTCTTTCTTGAGACGACCGGAAGTGAAACAGAGTTACGGCGTCAATTGCGGGTCAAAAACGGAGTATCCGCGCTTAGTTCCTCCGTCCCTGGGATTCGTTTTTCCGTCGCGCCAACCGGAAGTTTTGGTTTTATTACCCCGAGGCTTCTGGGCTTGGCGTTGGTGATGCAGAGCCCTGATCTTCCATTGGAGCAGACGCCTCCCTCCGCCAACGCCTACGAGATTCATAAACTTGCCGACGGCAGCGGGATGCTGGTGGGATTTGTGGCGGCAGACTTCAAGTCTCTGCTGACCCCAAGTGAACGGCCGAAGAACATCCGGCTCGGGCTCTATTCCAACCCCTTGGACAAGGCGCCCCATATCGTGGCTGTGCCATTGGTCAAGCTGGTTGTCGACCAGATGCCGCTCAAAGTTGACCCGAAGAAGCCGGACAGTACCGTGCTGCTGGATATGGACTTGCAAGGCACGGCGAACCGTAAGTCGTCTCAGACAGGGCCGTAGGCGAGATTCCCAGCTTGTTCTTCCGGGGCGTCGGGAGTAGGATTATCCCAGTCTTCGTTAATAGTCTTTATGTAAAGGGGGCGCACCATGGCAGATCGGTCAGTAACGGTATTCGGTGTTATCGCCTTGTTGGGGCTGATGGTTGGCGGTTGTGCGGGTGAGGGAGCGAATACGGGGACCGGCATCAACCGGATCGCCTCGGGATCCGTGGAAGACAGTCTGGCGGCTTGTAAGGACCGTATCCCTGGTAGCGCCAGCGCTGGGCAGCAGATGTTGGCAGAAGAAAGCTGCGTCCGCGATCAAGCCACTCGTCGATAAGTTGGTTGGGAGAGACAGCCGAATGGCTGTCTCCCCCATTTCCTCATCGTTCAGGTCCTGAAGAGATCTCCTGCTGGCTGTTCGTGTCACGTTTTCGTCATTTCCATTTTCATGTTCCGTCGCCCCTCGGCAAGCGCAGTTCCTGCTCGCGCCAGGAGCACACAAGCCGTCACACGAGTCTGTTTGTCTGGGAGGACATCGCATGGCCTTGATCGCCTATAACCATGTGCCGGTTCCTTCGTTTATGTACGGCACGGCGTGGAAGAAAGAGGCCACGACGCAACTGGTGCAGGTAGCCGTGGCGGCTGGCTTCACGGCCATCGACACGGCCAACCAGCTGATCCATTACCAGGAAGCGTTGGTGGGCGAGGCGCTGCTGGCCCTCGCGCAGCAAGGCGTCACGCGGGACAGCCTCTTTCTCCAGACCAAATTTACCCCGACGAACGGCCAGGACCATCGCACTCCCTACGACGCTTCGGCCGATCTCACCACGCAAGTGAAGCAGTCCTTCGATAGCTCGTTAGCCCATTTGCACACCGACTATCTCGATTCCTATGTCTTGCACGGGCCCTATCAGAGACAGGGATTGGGCGAGGCGGATCGGGAGGTCTGGGCCGCGATCGAAGGGCTCTATCAGTCAGGGAAAACCAAAATGATCGGCATCAGCAATGTCACGGCCGAGCAACTCACCCAGCTCTGCGCCCAGGCGACGGTGAAGCCCATGATGGTGCAAAACCGCTGTTATGCCGCATTGGGATGGGATAAAGATGTGAGGAAGATCTGCCGAGCCCATGGCATCATCTACCAAGGGTTTTCGCTGTTGACGGCCAATCAAGGAATCTTTGCCGAGCCAGCCCTCAGGGCCATCGCCCAACGGGTGGGGGCTGGTCTCGCGCAAGTCGTCTTTCGGTTTGCGATGCAGATCGGGATGCTTCCCTTGACCGGCACCACGAACCCACAGCATATGAAAGAAGATCTTCAGGCTGAACAGCTCACTCTGACCGATGACGATATGCAGCTGATTGAAACGATCGGGCTGTAAGCCGGAGGTTCTGAGGGATTCCTGGCGTCGCGACAGTATCGTGAGCCGTCAGGGTTTTTTTAATGGGGTTGGCTGAATACTGGCTGTGATGCCGAGGTCTTCGATTAAGGCCCGTAGCGGTTCTGCAATCGACCAGGCCTGTGCGACACAACCCCGTGCCTGGTGCGGCGCGTCCCCGTCAAAAATCTCCGCGACCTGGCCGAGGCAGGCCTCATGGAGATGCGCCTCCAGTCCGTTGAGCAATGTTCGAGCCTGTGCGTTCTTTGCCTGGCTCTTGCCGTGGACCTTCTGCCAGGCCGTGATGAATGGCCCGAACAGAAACGGCCAGACGGTCCCTTGATGGTAGGCTCCGTCCCGTTCCAGCACCCCGCCTTCGTATCGCGCGCGATAGCGGCTGTCTGCCGGCGATAGGGTCCGCAGCCCCACCGGGGTGAGGAGATGGTCCTTCACGATCTGGAGGATCTGTTTGGCCTGTTTCTTGGTGACGAGGTCGTCGCAGAGGGAGATGGCATAGAGTTGGTTGGGGCGAATCGAGGCATCGTTGCCCTCCGGTCCGTCGATTACATCGTAGAGATAGCCGCCCGGTTCGTTCCAGAACTTCGCGTGGAAGGACGAGACGGCCTGCCTTCGATCCTCTCGGCAGCGTGTCGCATAGGCCGGTTCGCCGAATGCCGTGGCAAGCTGTGCTCCGACTTCCAGGGCTCTTGCCCAAAGCGCTTGAATCTCGACCGGTTTCCCATGTCGCGGCGTGACGATCCAATCGCCGACTTTGGCATCCATCCAGGTGAGTTGTGCGCCTGAGATCCCTCCGGCAATGAGTCCGTCTTTATCCATGTGAATGTCATAGCGGGTGCCTTGTCGATAGCCGTCGATGATCTGTTTCACCGCTGGCCAGGCGATTGCGCGGACGCGCGCCTCGTCTTGGCTGTACGCGAGATATCGTGCAATCGCGTGGATAAACCAGAGTGAGGCGTCGATCGTGTTGTATTCCGGCTGTCCCCCTGCGTCGGGGTAGCGGTTGGGGATCATGCCGTGCGAGATATGTGCGGTGAAGGATTCGATGATGTGCCAGGCGATTTCCCAGCGGCCTGTCACCAGGCAGAGTCCCGGCAGCGAGATGAAGGTGTCTCGTCCCCAATCGGTGAACCAGGGGTAGCCGGCAATGACGGTCTGCTGGCTGTCTCGCGCAGAGAGATAGGCCTCCGCCGCGCACCAGAGTCCGCTCGCCAATGGATCAGCGGTTGGGGCCGCCGCGCGAAGACCCGCTCGTCTTTTCCGTTCCCCCTTCGCCAACGCCGCGACATCCACCGAGTCGATGGGTTCGGTGGTGAGGACTAAGGTTGCCGCGACTCCAGGGTTGAGCTGGTAGGTGAACTCACCGGGCGACCACCAATCTTCTTCGAAGTCGAGTCCCCGTTGCTGTTCAGCCGGGAACTGAACGGCGCGAAACCACATCGGGTCGTGGCGATAGGCTCCGTTCTGGAGCGCCTGCACCGATAGCAACCCGCTGTAGGGCTGCCAGGACACGAGCCCGTCAGTCGCGGTGGCAGTGGGAGAGAGGCTCTCGTTCCTATGGTGAGTGGCATGGTAATCGCGTCCGCTTACCATGGGCCGCAGGCGGAGCGTGATCGTTTTTTTGGTTTTTGTGGCGATCGTCCATCGGATGACCACCAGGTCGCGGTCTTGTACGCAGAAGACTTCCCGTTGCACGACCGCGCCTTGGCAGTCATAGGTCCAGGTGGGCCAGGGGTTTGTCGTGAAGCCGATGCATTGTTGGTACCCTTTCGGGTGAATGGCGTTGGGGTAGAGGTTGGTCGAGAGGGGGATCGTGTGGCCCTCCACCTCCAGCCATTCGTCGAGATGATTGACCAACACGAAGCGTTCGCTTGGTGGTTTCCGTGCCGTGAGCAGCAGAGCATGGTAGCGCCTGGTATTTGCGCCTGCGACCGTGCCGGACGAGAACCCTCCGCGGCCGTTGGTCTCCAGCCATTCGAGGCTGAGCGCGCGTTCGAGGTTCTGGCAGTCTTGGGCTGTGATTTTCATATCAAGCTCTCAGCTGTCAGCCTTCAGCTATCAGTTTCTGAAACAACAGCTCTGATTTTTATCGAGCTGACCGCTGATGGCTGACAGCTTCTTCATTCCCCTGACTGTTGAATCAGCTTCGCCACCAATCCTGTCCAGCCCGTTTGGTGACTTGCGCCGAGGCCTGCGCCGTTGTCTCCATGGAAGTATTCGTAGAAGGGAACCGCATCTCGCCAGAGGGGGTCGTTCTGAAATCTGGCGGTGTGGCCGAAGACGGGTCGGTGCCCGGCCTGGTCTTGGAGAAAGATGTGGGTGAGCCGCCGTGACAATTCAGCGGCGACTTCGTTCAAGGGGATGTTTCGTCCGGAGCCGGTCGGGCACTCGACGGTATAGTCGTCGCCCAGGAAATAATGGAACTTCTGGAGCGATTCGATCAGCAGATAGTTGACGGGGAACCAGATCGGGCCTCGCCAGTTGGAGTTGCCGCCGAAATTCCCCGTGCTCGATTCGGCCGGTTCATAGTCGACGCGATAGTCCATGCCCATCGCCGACAGGATGTAGGGGTGATCCTTGTGATAGCGCGAAAGGGCGCGGATCCCGTAGGGAGACAGAAATTCCTTTTCATCCAACATATAGCCCAACACGGATTTTAGCCGGTCGCGGCTGACCAGCGACAGAAAGCGCCGGACTCCGCCGTCATGGGTTTGGGTTTCCACGTGCGAGCTGAAGTCGGGGCGGTTTTCGATGAACCACTGCATCCGGTGTTTGAACCGGGGAAGACTGTCGATGAGTTCAAAATCCAAGGTCTCGACGGCAAAGAGCGGGATCAGCCCGACCAGCGAGCGAACTTTCAGGGGAAAGGTCTGCCCGTCGGGAAGATGGAGCACGTCGTAGAAGAACCCGTCCTCCCGGTTCCAGAGCTCGATCTTTTCTCCGCCGATGTTGTTCATGGCGCGGCAGATGTAGACGAAGTGCTCGAAGAATTTGCTGGCCACGTCTTCGTAGGCCCGGTTCTCACGGGCGAGTTCCAGCGCCATCGAGAGCATGTTGAGGCAATACATGCCCATCCAGCTTGTCGCATCCGATTGTTCGATATGGCCTCCGGTGGGCAACGGCGCGCTGCGATCGAACACGCCGATGTTGTCGAGGCCCAGGAACCCGCCCTGGAAGATGTTCTTGCCCTCGGCATCCTTGCGATTGACCCACCAGGTGAAATTCAGCAGCAGTTTCTGGAACACCCGCTCAAGGAAGACCCGGTCTCCCGTCCCTTTGCGTTTCTTGTCGATCTTATAGACCCGCCAGGCTGCCCAGGCATGGACCGGAGGGTTGACGTCGCCGAAGGCCCATTCATAGGCCGGGATCTGACCGTTCGGGTGCATGTACCATTCGCGCAGCATGAGGATCAGTTGTTCTTTGGCGAAGGTCGCGTCGACCAGGGCCAGTGGAATGCAATGGAACGCCAGGTCCCAGGCGGCATACCAGGGATATTCCCATTTGTCCGGCATCGAAATGACGTCGGCATTGTAGAGATGCGTCCAGTCCGCGTTGCGCCCATGGAGGCGTTCGCGCGGCGGTTCTGGCCCCATCGGGTCGCCTTTGAGCCAGCGCGACATGTCGTAGTGATAGAACTGCTTGCTCCAGAGCAGGCCGGCGAAGGCTTGGCGTTGCACGAGGCGGGCATCGTCGGAAAGATCGCTCGGCGCGAGGCTGTCGTAGAACTCGTTGGCTTCCTGAATCCGTTGCGTAAAGGTTTTATCGAAGGCCTTGCGCGTGAGGCCTTTGGCGCTCTCGTCGTTCGTCAAGCGAAGGTGGATGGTGTCCGATGCGCCGGGCGCCAAGGTGAAGGTGTAGTGGGCTGCGGCTTTCGAGCCGACCTTGTCGGGATTGACCGCCCCTGTGTCTCCCTGCACCACGTAATCATGAAAGCTGTCTTTGACATACCGTGGCCCCTCCTGGTCGCCGTAGAGCCGGTTGACGTTTGTCTCGTTTTCCGTGAACAGCAGCGTCGGTTGGCGCTCACACCAGAGGCGTCGTTTGCCATAGTACTCGTGCTCCAGTTCGATGACGCTCATGCCTTTGGCAGCGGTTCCTTCCTTCATGCGAGGTCGTCTTGCATCGAGACCCCAGGACCAGGTGTTGCGAAACCAGAGGGTGGGCAGGAGCGTGAGCTCAGCGGGATCGGGACCCCGGTTGACGACCTGGATGCGGATGGAGAGATCTTCCGGGGTGGCCTTGGCATATTCCACCGTGACGTCGAAGTAGCGGTTTTCATCGAAGACGCCGGTGTCGATCAGTTCGTATTCCGCGTCAGGCCTGCCGCGTCGGCGAGCTTCTTCCACGAGCTTCGCGTAGGGGAACGCGGCCTGCGGGTACTTGTAGAGGTACTTCATGTAGGAATGAGTCGGCGTCGAATCGAGATAGAAGTAATAGTCTTTGACGTCTTCGCCATGGTTCCCTTCGTTGCCCGTGAGGCCGAAGATCCGCTCCTTTAAAATGGGATCCCGTCCGTTCCAGAGGGCGATGGCGAAGCAGATGTATTGGTGGCGATCGGAGATGCCGGCTAGTCCATCCTCATTCCAGCGATAGGCGCGCGAGCGGGCATGGTCGTGGGGAAAGGATTCCCAGGCGGTGCCGTTGGCGCTGTAGTCTTCACTGACGGTTCCCCAGGCCCGTTCGCTGAGATAGGGCCCCCAGCGTTTCCAATGTTCCTGCCGGCGGGCGTCTGCCTCAAGGCGCTGCTGTTCCGCGGTGAGCGGTGTCGGATTGGCCGGGGTTTTTGGTGGGACGGTTCGGCGCGAACGTGGCATGGACCTCCTCAACGCGTCGCACAGGAAAACAGTTGGTGGCGAAGACCTTTTCTAGAACCCTATCAGGAGACTGCTCAGTCCGCCAGCATAAGTGTACGTTGATGCGGGAGGCGTATCCTGTGGCGGGAGCGCAGTCAGGCGACCCACGAACGAGAAGGCTGACCCGCTAGGATCTCTTAGGTACTTTTTCTTTATCGGTCTGTTAGGGGCGAAAGCTGAGTCGGCCGCGGCAAGCCTTCGAAGTTTACGAGGGAAGTTCGGTAAGCCGGAGGGTATAGAGGTACTGGTAGAGCCCCTTCAGGTCGATGAGCTCGGCATGGGTGCCGGTTTCCACGAGGCGTCCTTTGTTGAAGACGAGGATGCGGTCGGCCCGTTGGATGGTCGTCAGACGGTGGGCGATCACAAAGGTCGT
>JAPLLI010000185.1 GCA_026387615.1 Nitrospirota bacterium | reverse complement strand
AAACAGTTTTGACAGGTGCTGTTTCGGAATGCCGGGGCCTGAATCCGTGATCGTGGTCACGACGGAGGTCTCGGTGAGGGCGGTCGAAAGAGAGAGGATCCCTTGGCCCTTCATGGCCTGGATGGCATTCATCAATAAATTCATGAAGGCTTGTCGGAGTTGGTCGGGGAGGGCCAGCACCGAGGTATCCCCCGCATAGGTTTTTTTGATCGTAAGTCCTGAGGTGTCCAGGCTGCCCGTGAGCGTGTCGATGGCCTGGTCGAGCTCCTGTTCGAGGTGAACCGGCTGTCGCTGGTCCGATGACTCGCGGGTGGTGACGCCGGTGAAGTCTCGAATGGTCGCGGCCATTCGCCGGCCATGCTGGACGATGTCACGGGCATAGGATTTGGCCCGGTCGAGATTGGCTTCATCTCCGATGGCTTCTCCCAATCCGAGAATGCCGAAGAGCGGATTGTTCAATTCATGTCCGATCCCGGCGGTGAGGGTTCCGAGACTGCCGGATTTCTCGGCCTGGATGAGCTGGTCCTGGAGGCGGCTGTCGTCAGTCGTGTCCCTGAAGATCAGGCCGATCCGGTCCTCTCCCTGGCTCCCCCCGGCCAGGTGGAACCACTGGTAGTGGTATTGCCGGGGGCCAATCTGAATTTCCTGTCGGCTGCTGGCTTCTGTCCTGTCCGTCGCAGGGGTTAACGGGTCGCGGGCTCTGGCGACGACCGCGGCCGCCTCTGCTTCGGTTGCGGTTGCGAGGCTTTCCCCGTTCAGCACACGTCTGAATTCTGTTCGGAGGCGCTCCCGTACCGCGGCATCGACGGGGAGTATGTCGAATAGCGGGATGAATTTGGTCGAGTCCAATATGGCCTGAAAGGAGTCGCGTCCAACCCGGTTGATGTACTGCACCTGTTCGTCCTGATTGACCATGATGATCGGGGTTGGGACGGCATTCAGGATCTGATCCGTTGTGTGGAGGAGGGACTCCACTTGTTGGGTTTTCACGGCCACTTGATCGGCCAGGCCGGCAAAGGCGGCTTCTAATTGGCGATGCATGCGATTGAATTCGTCGGCCAGGTCCTGGATTTCATCGCCAGTCCTGATGTCGATCGGCTCTCGCAGTTCGCCGCGCCCGATTAATTGCGCCGCGGCCTGCAAGCGGCGCACCGGGGTGACGATCCGGTTGGCCGCGAGGTAGCCGAGCGAGGCCATCAATCCGATGGAGACGAGACTGAAGACGGCCATCCAGGTGAGTAAGTGATGGATGGGGGCAAAGAGTTCGTCCGAGGCTTGCCAGACGAAGCTGTGCCAGGACCCTTTGCTGAGATCGCCATTGGTGGCCCGGCTGGTTTCCGGCACCGGGGCGAATCCGATAATCGAGGTGGATGTCCCTCCGTGGCCATCGCTCGGCGCACTGACCCAGCCGGGCTGAAGAGGCGTGACGAGGGGAATGAGCTGTGGGTCGGAGAGCCGGATGCCGGTCGGCAGAATGGGGCAGCTGATGACGATGCCGCGATGATCGATCAGCATCACATGGCCGGTCTTGCCGAAGCGAATGGGCGCGATCGAGGGCGAGAAAAACTCTTTGGCGTCGATCACACGATGGATGACGCCGACCGCTTCATACCGGATGCGGTCCATAATGGGGAGCGAGATGCTGACGACATAGGCCTGAGCCTGTTCGTCGAAGTGCACATCTTCAATGAAGAGCTGGCCGACCCCCTGGTGGAAGGCACCCTTCCACCAGGCCGTATCTTTATTGGCCAGGGGAGGCATCGTGGTCAACGACGCCACGAGGTTGCCCTCCATGTCGGTGATGTAGAGCATCTTGGTGGCAGACCGGACCACTTGCGGGATCAGTTGATCCGCTTCGCTGTGGGCTCCCGAGAAATACTCTTGAAGGAGCGCGGCCATTTTATTTCCCGTGATGGCCTGGACTGCCGCGGGATCCTTGGCCTCCCAGCCCCCCGTGAGCCCTTCCACCGCACGGCGGCGTTCCTCTTTCGCCATGTCCTGGAGGACATCGCGCCGTCGCTCCAGTTCATGGATAATCGAGGGGTCTGCCGCAATTCGTGATGTCCGTGCGACCTCATCGGACACCAAGAGGTCGACTTTTCTGGCCGTCTCCTCGGCCAGGGCCTTGAAGCTTTCGCCGTTGACGACCTGGATTTCGCGCGAGCCCTGCCAAAAGGCGAGGGCGAGACCCACCATGAGGGGTACCACCCCCACGAGCAGCATGGACAGAATCAGTTTGAGTTGGAGCCCCCACCTCGTTGCAGGGTGAGATGTTGCGCGTAGGGGATTCATGGCAGGCATCCTTGTTCTGCCGACTCGACCTTGGGGAAGGTCAAGGTAAAGGTGGTGCCTGTATCGATCTGACTGTCGACGGCAATCACGCCGTGCATTTTGTTGACGATGGTTTTAACGTTATAGAGTCCCAGCCCCGTACCTTTGCCCGGGGCCTTCGTGGTGAAAAATGGCTCGAAGATCTCGGGGATTTTATCCGGAGCGATGCCGGAGCCTGTATCGGAGATGCGGATGCCGACCTGCCCGTCGAGGACGTGGGTTTCAAGCGTCAAGGTGCCGCCAACCTGCTCCATGGCATGGACCGCATTGGTGATCAGGTTGACGAAGACATGCAGGAGCTCATCCGGATTGCCTTTGACGGCGGCGCCTGGCTGGTACCGTTTGACCATCTCGATATCGTGAAAGCTGGAGGCGTAGCGGGCGATTTTCAGCGCCTCGTCCAGCTTCCCGTTGAGAGACACGGACATATCCTCGTGGGGAGACGCGCGCCGCGAGTAGCGGGTGAGGTCCCGGCAGATGGCGCTCGTCCGTTTGACGGCTTCGATAATGTCCCGGGCCTGTTCGTGGACGGCGGTCAGGTTTCGTTCTTCCGCGAGGTTTTCCGCCAGGCCCATAATGAGTTGCAGGGGGTTATTGATGTCATGGGCAATCCCCGCAGCAAATGAACCGATGCCCGCGAGCTTCTCAGCCTGGAGCAGTTCAGCTTCGAGCTTGGACTCATGCTGGACCAGCTCCCACAGTAGCCGGGAGGCCGATCCACTGAGGATGTCGGTGTCCGGAGGCTGGTGGGCGCGCAGGTACCGCTCCATCTCTGGATCGCCCGTGACATCCATGATCAGGCTGATGCCCTGGGTGCCGATGAGCGTGGTCACATCGGTCGTGACGGGAACCCGCAGCTCCTGCGCTCGTTGCAGCCCTGGTGCGGCAGGATCACGGTCTGCAATGCCGACGATCTCAATGGACGGGATTTGGTGCAGGAGATCTAACAGCGCGCGGCCACCGCGCCCTGCCCCCAGAATGGCGACCTTGGTACGGTCGGAGCTATCCATTCAGACCTCCTTCCTCCGGGAGGATTGTGGCCTTCTTGCCGAGGAGAGCAAAGGGGAATGCCTCTCCTCGGCATAGAGGGAACGGGTCTCATCGTTATAGCCTGGCAAGTTCCCGTTGTTCCATGGCCCGGGCGACGGCTGACCTCAGCTTCTCTCCTTCGACTGGCTTGACGAGGTAATCTACCACGCCTTGCCGGAGGAATGACGTCGCCATATCGGTATCCGGGAAGCCGGTCAATACAATAAGCGGGACATGGGGGTAGTTGTTCCGGAAGTAGGCAATGGCTTCGATGCCGTTGACCTTGGGCATCCGGATATCGCAGATCATCACGTCCAACATGAGCCGGTTCTCGCCGCTGTTGATGGTCTCAATGGCCTTCTCGCCGTTCTCCGCCTCCAGCACGTCATAGCCGGCTTTCTGCAGAGTCATCTTCACGACCTTGCGAATATCAGGCTCGTCGTCCACCACCAGCACCCGTCCGTTGCAGGCCTCTCCCCCGACGAAGAACCCGGATTTATACTCACTCATGGCGCCCTCCGTGGTTGATGGTGAGATGTGGTTGCTCAGGGTCTTTTCACTTGCTCTTGTCCTGGGTGAATAGCAATGAACGTGCCAGATGAGTCAGACGTGAATAGCTCAAATTTACAACAAATTAGAAGTCTCGTTGCGAAGAGACGTGCTGGACGTGGCTGCTATCCACCAGCATGTATTGAAAACCACCACCAGCGAGATTCGGATGGGACGCGCGATGTGCGCTCGCTGATGGCTACCAAAGGCGGCGAAGACAGGCGATCGTGGCGAGCAGGAGAATGGTGGCTGTGCTGATCATGAGGATGTACATGTTGCACCTCCTAATCGAAACGGGTCGGGGCTCACCATGGTTATCGCGCAAGTGTTGTGCCCCAGGTGTCTCAGTTGAGGTGGTAGCGATCTTCCCAACATTTCCAACGGTTCAGGCAATCGAGCAGGGTGTGACCGCACGCGGAGGGGTGGGCGAGGAGGGTCGCATTCGATATGGGGCGTACGAGAAGAGATACGTAAAGCTAATGGGAAGCTTTGTTTCGGACTGTGCCTCCGAAACGGAAAACGCGATGCCACAACGAGTTTCCCGTGGATAGGCCATGGCCTGCCAGTTCTCGCAGCCGTGAATTGCCTTTCAGTCTGGCGCTGAGTTATTGTAAAAATACACAAGAGGAGAGGGCATGATTACACCTGATGTTCTAACGGAATATGTGCGCCGGATGATGCCGGACGCTGCGGTCACGGTCTTGGACCGGACCGGCACGATGGATCACCTCAAAGTGGTGGTGGTCTCGGCAGCCTTCGCAGGGAAGAACTTGCTGGATCGGCACCGCATGATCTATCAGGCATTAGATGTTCCGATGAAAGACGGACGGATTCATGCCCTTGAACTCACAGCTAAAACAACAGATGAAGCCTAGGAGGCCGACCCATGGCAGACCCCATTCAAGAAGAAATTAACAAGGAAGTTGCTGCGCACAAGATTTTGATCTACGGCAAGGGTACCAAGCAGATGCCGATGTGCGGGTTTACGCGCGAGACGATACAGTTTTTCGATAAGTACGGGTATCCGTTTGAGCTTATCGATGTGTTGTCTCAACCGGCCAAGCGGGAGGCGCTTTCAAAAATGACTAACTGGCCGACGCTTCCCAAGGTGTTCATCGACGGACAGTTTTATGGCGATACCGATGTGCTGGATCCTATGGCAGCCAAAGGCGAGATTGAGCCGCTGCTGAAAAAAGCGTTCGGGAAATAGTATAGTCGCAGAGAAGATCGGGAAGGGCGTCTGTCACATTCTCCTGCTCGCGCAACGCGCGGCCTCCGAAGGCCCTCGTTGGACGCGCGCAATCGAGAATGTGGCAGGCGCCCTTCCTCTTTTTGTCAGGCTGCGGCTTGAGGGGGGAAGGTAAGAGGGGAGGGGCCTGGCTTGGTTCCCACTGCTCACGGAACCCCCACGATGAAACGGTGGTCGTTCGACGTGCGCAGGTGAGGACCAAGCCAGGCTTTGAACGCCTGTTGACAGCTTGTAGCCACATGGATACAGTAGCTCATGCTTGCGATTCGCAAGACTGAGACGTACGCCAGATGGCTTGACGGACTGCGCGACATTCAGGCGCGGGCGCGCGTGCTGGCAAGGGTCGAGCGCCTGGCAGCGGGAAACCCTGGGGATGTGAGGCCTGTAGGCGAAGGTGTCTCTGAAATGCGGATCGATTGCGGACCTGGCTACCGCGTGTATTACACACTGCACGGGCGCGAGATGGTCATTTTGTTAGCCGGTGGAGATAAGGGTTCGCAGGCCACCGACATTAAAACTGCCTTGCGCCTTGCCCGAAATTTGTAGGAGTACATGATGAGCAAAACCGCGACTACTCGTTACGATGTTGCTGAGCACCTTCGCACTCCGGAGGAAATGGCCGCGTATTTGGAGGCGTGTCTGGAGGAGGCTGATGGCGACGCCCCGTTTATCGCCAAGGCTCTAGGCGATATTGCTCGCGCCAAGGGCATGGCCCAGGTTGCGAAAGATGCCGGTCTATCACGCGAAAGTCTGTACAAGGCACTCTCCGGTGAGCGGAGCCCCGACTTTGATACCATCCTCAAGGTTATCGGAGCACTGGGACTGAAGTTGCATGCCAAGGTACCCAGTGGCCGGCTTCGTAAGCCAACCTCGCGGCCAAGCACCCGCACAGCAAAGCGCCGGGCTGCATAATTTGCAGTAGGATTACGGCCTGCGCCCTTCATCGTTTACTTTCTGCCGGAGGCCAGTCCATTTCGGTTTGGCGGACGCAATAGAAGCAGCAGAGCCGATAACGCGCGCGACGTCGTGGGTTGGGGAGGGAGACGAAGACGACCGGAGTATCGTCAAAGGGGCAGACTGGTTGTTGATGCATGAGGTGTTCGTCTGCCATCAGTTCCAGTGAAGCGTTGTCCCATGGCGGCGTGGCCTGTTCGTTCCCGGCGATTCGTTCCTTTAAACCGCATCGTTCGCATTCCGCTTCGTAGATCTTGATCTTGTCTGTATGTTGCGCGCGTCCAACGGAAGATTGGTTCATCTGGTCTGTCTCGTCTATCTGGTTGACTGGACTGGAAATTCATCCGGAAGAACCAGATAGACTAGAAAGACCAACCAACCAGATAGACGAGCACATGCGCGTTCTGCGAGCAAGAAGGGCACTCAGGCTACCCGTCATATTCCCCACCCGCCGCTGATTTGAATGTTCGCCCCATTCACGTACCGCGCTTCGTCGCTGAGGAGATAGCGCACTGCCGCAACTGTGTCGTCTACCGTTCCGATGTAGCCGGCCGGGATGCGTTTGGTCATGGCGGCGAGTTCGTCCGGCGGCGCGCTGCCGGAATCGATGAAGCCGGGGGAAATGGCATTGATGGTTACGCCGTGCGGCGCCAGGAGTTTGGCCAAGGTGCGAGTCAGAATCAGGATGCCGGCCTTGGCGATGTAATGGGCCGTGACGTCAGGCTGGGCAATCATCTGGTCTGCGTTGGCCATGCTGAAGTTGATGATGCGGCCGGACTTGCGGGATTTCATGCCGGGCGCGACAGCTTGCGCCAGATAGAAAATGGGATGGAGGTTGCCGTCGAACATTTCGTTCCAGCCTGCCGCCGTTTCGTCGAACAGGTTTACGCGATGGTAGGGGCCTGCGCCGTTGATCAGCGCGTCGATGCGTCCCCATTTCTGTTCGACCTGCGCCACGAGATCTTTGGCCGCTTGGGGGTCTGACACGTCGCAGCGAATGGAGAGGGCGCGACCGCCGAGCTTGGTGATGGCCTCGGCTGTGGCAGTGGCTTCTGTTTCGCTCGTGCGGTAGCAGATGGCGACCGACCAGTGCTGTGCCGCCAGGTCGAGCGCGATTCCCCGTCCGATGCCTTTGGCCCCGCCTGTGATGAGCGCCACTCGCTCTGCCATCTTCGGTCTCCCCATTAACGATGAGTGCTGAGCGAGGAACGATGAACGATGAACTGAGTACTATGCTCAGTCAGCATTCGTTCATCGTTCTTCGTTCCGCACGTATCGTTTTTCTATCGTCATCTCGATTTCAGTCTGGTCGCAAGCAGCTGCAAGGTGCCGGCTGTTCGCATGGAGAAGATTCGGTCTTGCTTGGGTTTTTTGTCGTCCTCTTGGCATTCTGTGATGAGTGCCTGCAAGTCCGCGATCGTATCCACGTCGCGCCAGGCGGCGGTGAGTCCGACCGACAAACCCAGGGCCTTGGCCTTTTGTTGTGTGACGGCGAGGACTTGATCTGTGGACCAAGGCACTCCGGCAAAGAGTTGTTCTGCCGGCCGCGTGAGGCCGATGAGGTAGTAGCCGCCATCCAGGGCCGGTCCCAAAACCACATCCGAGCGGCCCAGCATCGTGAGCGCCTCTTGATACACAGATAGAGGCAAGGTTGGGACATCAGTTCCCACGATGATCACCTGTTTGTAGCCTTTGGCGAAGAGGTCGACAAAGGTGTGGTGCATTCGTTGGCCCAGGCCTTCTCCTGTTTGATCTAACAGGCGGATGCCTTGCCGCTCTTCCATAATTTTGAAGAACACCAGCTCGGAGGAAGGGGCGCAAGCCAGATACCGATGGAACGGGATCTGAAGTTTCACGACGGCAAGTTTGGTCCGTTCCAGCATGTCGAGGACGAAGCTGCCGTGCAGGGTGGCCGCCTCGTCAGGCGTGAGCGGCGGACAGAGGCGTGTTTTCACCTCGCCTGCGATCGGAGCCTTGGCGAAGATGACTAAGGCCGTGCGAGTGGCGTCAGATAACGGAGAGGAAGGCTGTTTCATCATTTATCGAACCAATCCATACCATCGGTGAAGTGTGTGAGGACATACGCCTATCCAGTACAGGAATCGCAGTCTCCACATCAAGAGAATTGTCCGTAACGGTCCTTGCTGTTCCCAGCGACGGAAGGAGGTGGTGACGGTTGGGGTCAGGGCTGCGGTCCTTCCCACTCGTTTGAGTCTGCGGGAGAAATCGATATCTTCCATCAAGGGCAGGTTGGCGAAGCCCCCCATCCGTTCGAAGATGGGGCGACGTACAAACAGGGCCTGATCACCGGTGGCGATGCCGCTCATTCTCGATCGCCAGTTCATCATCCTACTAATGATGCTGCCCCAGATCGAGGGACGATCGAAGCGAATATCGAACCGTCCTCCGACTATGCGTTGGTCAGAGAACGTTGCCTCGATTGTGGCCTTTGCATCCTGTGGGAGTTGCGTGTCGGCATGGAGAAAGAGGAGGACGTCACCGCGACTGGCCTTTGCGCCCTCGTTCATCTGGCTGGCCCGTCCGCGTGGAGCAGTCACCAGCCGAACAGGACTGAGTGTTGAGGACTGAGTGCTGAGTCGATAGGATTCGACGAGGAGGGGCGTCTGATCGCTGCTTCCTCCATCCACCACGATGAGTTCTTCGAAGCCGAGGGTCGCGGTGTGCGCCACGGTGGCCATGACCGTCCGCTCTTCGTTCAGCGTGGGGATGATGACGGAAATCGTCATCGCCATGGCTGCTAGCAGACCATGCAAAAGTTATGTTGGTGCGCCAGGACTTCGCGGGCTCGCACGCGTGACACACGAGGAGCATGTTCCCACAGGATGCTCAAACAGGCGGTCCAGCAAGGCCGCAGCGAGTGAAGGGCCGAGGAGGTACAAACCTCACTTTGTGCGATCCGTTCGCCATTTTTATGGGTCTTGGCGAACGGAAAATCCCCTTTCGTGTTCCCAACCTCCGACAACGTTGAGGGTCTGAACGAAGCGAGAACGAAGCTGGCAGACTGTTTCAGCATCCTGTTAGGCGGGCTTCTTCGGTTCGTTGAACATAAAATACATCACCACGACGACTGTGACCCAAAACACCACTTGCTTGTGCCAGAAGAGAACTTCCCCATAGTGGAAGAAGACGGCGGCAAGCAGGAGGGACGCCCCGATGACGCTGTAGCGGAGGGTCATGTTTTCGACGACCGCATTGGCCCAGACCGCGACGCCGCCGAAGTAAATCAAGAGGGGGATGACGTCGATCTCGAAGCCCCCGCTGATCGAGAGAAACACGTCCAGGAAGCCGAGGAAAATGAGGGCGGTGCCTACAATCATCCCGGCGACACGCATCTGGTTATCGCTGCCGGAGTCATCCTCTGATTCCGGGCGCACCGGCTTGTTGGTTGGTTCTGGCTGCATGGTCAACTGGTTCCTCGCTATTCGTAAAACGTAAAACGTGAAACGCAAAACGTCTGAATCCTGAGCGAACGACGTTTCACGAGATGCATTTCACGGGTATAGCCGCATCCGGCTACACCTTGAAATGTTTGCTCAGGGTCAGGCCTTGGCGCTGATAGGAGGACCCAAGGGCCGTGCCATAAAGTTGACTGGGTCGCGCGAGCATCCTGTCGTATACAACCTTAAAGAAGGTTTGTCCATCATGGATCAGGAAGGGCACGTCGTGGGGGCGGACTTCCAGGACCACTTGGGTGCCGTGCAATTCTCCCTGGCCATAGCCGAATCCCGGATCGAAAAAACCGGCGTAGTGGGTTCGCAGCTCGCCACAGGCTGCTTCGAAGGCGACCATCTCCGCTGCATAACCAGCCGGCACGCGAATCCGCTCTTTCGACGCCAGAATGTAAAATTCTTCCGGTTCGAGGAGGAGGCTGTCCTGGCGGTGGCGGTAGAGAGGCTCCCAGAAGTCGAGCGCTGCATAATGGCCGATCTTCGACAGGTCGATGACGTGGCTGTTCTTCTTGGCTCGATAGCCGATAATCGGCGTGGCGCTGCGGTCGTCTCCCTTGAGATCGATGCGGAGGAACAGACCGCGATCCGTTCGGAAATCGCGGGCGGCCAGCGCCTGCTTCGTGGGAAGATTGTGATAGAGCAGGGGCTCGCGCTTGTGGAGCGTCTGGAGCGACCGGTCTGACACGGTGGCGTCGCCGCGCACGAAGCGGATCTGATTGAGCGCGTAGCCGGTCTTCACCTTGATGGTGAACGAGCGGGGGACGATTTCGAGATAGAGGGGCCCGGAATAGCCGGCCCGGATTTCATCGAACCCGGTGTTGAGATCGGTCACGACGCGGGTAAAGACGTCCAGCCGCCCGGTCGTACTCTTGGGATTGGTTCTCGCCCGGATGGTCTTGGGTAAGGTCACCCGTTCCAGCAGCGGCACTAAATAGACATGGCCCTTTTCGAGAATGGCCCCCTCGGTCAGATCGATCTCGTACATCACGAGATCAGACTGGTAGAAGTCCAGGACGTTCAGCCGGCTCGTGATTTCTGAGAGTTCCGGCAGGAAGCTGCTGATCAACCGGTAGGCCTTGCGTCCGAGGCGAAGATCGAGACTGGCCGGCTGGATCTGCCGGTCCTCGATCGGCACGTCGGCCTGGATGGCGCCGCTCGCGATTAGCTGTTTAATCTGTTGGTAGGGCAAAATACCCTGAGTCGGTTGCGTGCTCACAGGTCGTCGTGTTCTCCATTGCTACAAGCATTCAGTGATGGTCCTGCGCTGACCATCGGCAGCTCGCGCGAGGATCCCTGTTTCGGCTGAGGATAGTGGAAGGCCTTGCCCTCATAGTTTTTCAAGAGGACCCCATCGGCATCCATGTGCACCATATAGTCGCCGGGAAGCAAGGGAATCTTGCCGCCGCCGCCCGGCGCGTCGATCACGAAGTGGGGGATCGCCATGCCGCTGGTGTGGCCCTGTAGCGACTTGATGATGTTCAGCCCTGTTTCGACCGTGGTGCGGAAGTGGTTGGTGCCTTTGGTCAGGTCCGCCTGGTAGAGATAGTAGGGTTTGATGCGGGCGAGCAGGAGCTGATGCATCAAGCGTTTCATGATCTCCGGATCGTCGTTGACGCCCTTGAGCAGCACGGTTTGCGCCCCGAGCGGCACTCCGGCATCGGCCAGCATGCCGCAGGCGGCTTTGACGGCCGGCGTCAGTTCGTCCGGGTGATTGAAATGCAGGTTCATATAAATCGGGTGGTACTTCTTTACGATGGCGCAGAGTTCCGGGGTGATCCGTTCCGGCAGGGTGCCGGGCACCCGGGAGCCGAGGCGAACCAATTCCAGATGAGGGATCGTGCGCAGAGCCTTGAGGATTCGTTCTAATAGATGGTCCGGCAGGAGCAGGGGATCGCCGCCGGAGAGGATGACGTCGCGCACTTCGGTATGTGCGCGCAAGTAGGCGATGGCCTGGTCGAGTTCGCCTTTCTTGAGGAAGCCCGGTTTCCCGACCAGCCGTTTTCTCGTGCAGAAGCGGCAATAGATCGGGCACTGGTTCGTCACCAT
>JAPLLI010000243.1 GCA_026387615.1 Nitrospirota bacterium | reverse complement strand
TCGGAAAGATTTGGTCCTGGGCCAAGGAGCGGGGGATTCCGACGAGGCCGCGGGAATGGAGAGCCGTCCATCAATACACGGCCTACGGACGAGAGACGGAGGCCTTCCTCCGTTGTTACAAAAAGGATCTTGAAGCAGACGGCATTGCCATGACGGCTTGGGCCAAGGAACAGGTTGAGATGAGGCTGGGCTATGCGCGCAGACTGGCTCGCCGGCTGCGTGAGGTCCGGCCCACCATCAAGAAGATGGGCGTGAGCTGGAAACCCTGGATGCAGCAGGTGATGCTCTATTATTACTATCCGGAGAAGCTGGCCTCCGCCCAGCCCTGGGTCAAGCAGTTGGCGGAGATCCTGGTCGCCTGCGAGCAGTTCGAGGCCTACAGCAACCAGCGCCGCGGCAGGGACTATTATGTGAGGAAGAAGGAAACCTTGGTCGATGCCTTTGCCTATCTGGAGACTCTGCAGCGGGACGGCATCTTGAGTGGCGCAGTGATGGGGGCCTTGCGGCGGTTGACGGCGCAGGGCGAGTTCGATGTCATTCTGGAGGAGGCTCGCGGTTGCGCCTTGACTGGCGCCGAACGCCGTGCCCTCCGGGCGATGGAGTCCTAACGATGGCGGTCAAGACTGTGTCATTGCAGCTCGCTATGCAGGGAGACACGCAGATCGAAAACGTGACGAAGCCCGTGGCCGGGGCCTTGGCCGGAGCCAAGCTTACGGCAGGGATTGTGACGGTCTTCATCAAACATACGACCGCTTCGGTGATGATCATCGAAGATGAGCCAGGCGTCAGGGCCGATACCAAGGCCTTTTGGAGCCGGACCGTGCCGGCAGATCCTGCCTGGCAGCACAATATAAGAAATGCCGGTGAAGACAATGGCCACAGCCACTTGCGGGGTCAGCTGCAAGGGCCTTCTGTCACCATTCCCTTTCAGAACGGTGCACTCCTGCTGGGGACCTGGCAACAGATTGTTGTCGTGGATTTCGATACCAGAGCCAGGACCAGGGAATTGATTGTCCAAATCATGGGTGAATGATGGCGAAGGGGCATGTGGCAGGCAGAGCTCTCGTGGCGGCGGGACTCTTGAGTCTCAGTCTCTGGCCTGGCTTATCGACGGGAGAATGGGGCAAGCCGCTGGGCGGAACCTACGACGGCCCTGAAGGGAAGCCTCGCGTTGTGGCGACCCCGCCAGCCGAGTTGGGCGAGGATGAACGGGCTACGATGGCCGTGTTCGAGCGGGCCACGAAATCCGTCGTCTTCATTTCAAACACCGCGATTCAGCGGGACCCCTGGTCGTTCAATCTCTTTGAAGTCCCGCAGGGGTCCGGATCGGGATTCGTCTGGAACAAGCAGGGACATATCGTCACCAATTTTCATGTCGTCTACGGGGCGAATTCGATCACCGTCACGCTGGCCGATCGGACGGAGCATAAGGCCACCCTCATCGGCGCAGATCCCGATCATGATGTGGCAGTGCTGCAGATCCGCGCGTCGGAAGAGGCGCTCTCGCCCCTCGCAGTCGGGACCTCGCGGGATCTGCGAGTCGGGCAGAAGGTTTTGGCGATCGGGAATCCTTTCGGCCTCGACCATACGTTGACGACCGGCGTGGTGAGCGCCTTGGGGCGGACGATCAAGTCCTTGACGAACCGGACGATCGAAGGAGTCATCCAGACCGATGCCGCCATCAATCCTGGAAACTCTGGCGGGCCTCTGCTGGATAGCGCCGGACGTTTGATCGGGGTGAACACGCAGATCATGAGCCCCAGCGGGGCCTTTGCGGGAATCGGCTTTGCCGTCCCGGTGGACACCGTCAACCGCATCGTCCCGGAACTGATTAAGTACGGCAAGCTCATCAGGCCAGGGCTTGGAGTCTCGCTCGTGCCGGATGCGATGGCCAAGCGGTGGGGGATCAAGGGGCTGATTATCGGCAAGGTATCGCCTGGCAGCGGGGCGGAGCAGGCAGGCTTGAAGGGCGCGCGCGAGTCCTCCCCCGGGCGGGTGGAATTGGGCGACATCATCCTCTCGGTAGATGGCAAGCCAGTCGGAACTCTGGACGAGCTGATGGATGTGATGGAACGGCACAAGGTCAACGACCGGGTCACGGTCGAGATCCTACGGGGAACCAGCAAGGAGCGGGTTTCCGTGACCCTCCAAGCTGTGAATTAAGGGGGGTGGTGAGTAGCGGCAATCCATGATGTCGCTATGCTAGGATTGCTCATCTGTTCCGCATGGAGGACCACTGATGAGTGATCGTCGACCGACTGAACCACAAGACCAAGACTTCAAGGGGAAGCCGGAGGCTGGCGCGAATCCATCGATGCGCATGGGCTCCGACCCGCTTGAGCTGATAGAAGAATGTCTCGCCTCATTTCCCGACAGTGACCCACGCCAGAAGATCCTCTACAAACTGCGCCATGCCGTGACTCTCGGGCAAGCGGCGCAGCAACAGCGGGAAGTTGAATTTAAAAAAGCCGCTGACGTTATTGCGAAGCTCATCGCGCCGGCCAATCGGATCGGCACCCTGCTTGAGGTGCCGGGCGAAGGTCTCGCCAGGATCCTGGTAGGGGGCGCTGAGTACTATGCCAGCGTCGATCCCAGGGTGCAGGCTGCCGAGCTCAAGATCGGCGCCCAGATCCTTGTCAATGAAGCCTTTGCCGTCATTAAGATCCTGGGTTATGACCGGAATGGCCCAGTGTTGAAAGTCGCGGAAGCCTTGCCGGATGGGCGGCTTCGGTTCGAGCAGGAGATGGGCCGGCAGGTCTTGATCCTTCAACGGTCGAGCGATCTGCTCGGGGTGGACCTGAAAGCGGGCGATGAGGTGCGGATCGAGCCCAGCCTCCATGTGGCGATTGAAAAGTTGGAAGACAAAAAGTCCAAGTCCCACCTCCTGGACGAGGTTCCTACCGTTACGTGGGAGCAGATCGGCGGGCAAACGGAGGCGATTGCCGCCATCAAGAAGGCGATCGAATATCCCCTGCTCCATGCGGACACGTTTCAACGTTTCAAATTTACTCAGCCGAAGGGCTTTTTGCTCTATGGTCCTCCCGGCTGCGGCAAGACCTTGATCGGCCAGGCGGCGGCCGCCAGTCTCGCCAAGCTGGTGGGGGAGGCGAGCCAGGCAACGGCCGGCGCCAAGGGAGATAAACCGCCGGTCACTCGCGGGGCCTTTCTCCATATCAAGGGACCGGAAATTCTGAATATGTGGCTGGGGGAATCGGAGCGGATGGTCCGTGACCTCTTTGCCCAGGCCCGCGCTCGCCGGAAGGAAGGGGCCCTGCCATTTATTTTCATCGACGAAGCGGAGTCGGTGCTCGGCACGAGACGGGCCTCCCGATCCTTCAATATCTCAAGCACTCTCGTGCCGATGTTCTGTTCCGAGATGGACGGGATCGAGTCGCTGCAGGATGTGGTGATCATTCTGGCTTCGAACAGGCCTGATTTGATCGATCCGGCCGTGTTGCGGCCAGGGCGCATCGATCGCAAGATCAAAGTGAGCCGTCCCAATCGCGATTCGGCTGCTGCGATTCTGAACGTGTATCTGACGGAGGATCTGCCGCTGGACCGGCAATGGATCGATCAGCATGGCGGGGACCGGAAGAAGTCCTGTGCCGACCTTATCGACCACGCGATTTCCGCGATCTTCTCGCGTGTCGATGAGAACCGGCTTTTCTCGATCAGGCTCAGAAGCGGACAGAACAAGGTGCTCTATCGGGGCGATTTGATCAGTGGCGCAATCCTCTCTTCCATCGTGCAACGGGCGAAGGAACGGGCGATCGACCGGATGATTGCGGCAGGCGCGGGCGAGCCGGGTGGCATGACCCTGGAGGATCTGGTCAGTTCCGT
>JAPLLI010000236.1 GCA_026387615.1 Nitrospirota bacterium | reverse complement strand
CACCGAGAGTCCTGGCGTGCTGCAGATCGACGATCTGCTGCTGAATCCGGCCACGCGTGAAGTGACGAGAGGCGGGCAGCGGATTGACCTGACCCTGAAGGAATATGCCCTGCTCGAATATCTGATGCGCCATACGGGGCGCGTCCTGACCCGTCCCATGATTTCAGAGCATGTGTGGAACCAGGACTTCGACACCTTCACCAATGTCATCGATGTCTACGTGAATTATCTCCGCAACAAGATCGACAAGGGACGGGTGAAGAAGCTGATTCACACGGTCCGCGGAAGCGGATATATGCTGAAGGCAGACGGATGACGCTTCGCGTCCGGCTCACCCTCTGGTATGGCACAGCCCTCGCGCTGATCCTCATCATCTTTTCAACGGTCCTCTATGTGATGACCGCGCGCAGCCTGCGCGACGCGGTGGATCAATCGCTGGAGGAAACCGCCGCCGCCGCGGTGCGGGCGCTGGAGGAGCGCGGGTTTCTCCCTCTCGTCGACGAAGGGGAACTGATGTCGCAGTTCCCGGAATTGGCGCGCATCGACAAGTTCTTTCAGATCTTCAGCCCCTCCGGCACGATTACGATTCGTTCGCCGAACGTCAAGCAACATGAGATGCCTCTGAGCCGCCAGGCCTTGGAAGTTGCCTACTCAGGCCGCACCCTGTTCGAGTCGGCGAAATATCCCAAGGAGCCGCCGCTCCGTCTTATTTCCGTTCCCATCGTCTATCGGGGCAGCCTGCTCTATATCATCCAGGTCGGCACCACGATGGATTCCGTCGAACATACCCTGAACCGTCTCCTCCTGGTTCTTCTGGTCAGTATGCCGGTCGCGCTGGCCGTGTCGCTGGCCGGCGGCTGGTTCATGGCGGGCCGGGCTCTTCGCCCGGTCGATGCGATCACGCTGGCAGCCCAACGTATTGCCGAGGGTGATCTTACCCAGCGGCTGACGGCCCCTGCCTCGGTTGACGAAATCGGTCGCCTGACCAATACGTTTAACGACATGATCGACCGGTTGGAAACCTCCTTTCGGCAGATTCGCCAGTTCAGCAGCGATGCCTCGCACGAGCTGCGCACGCCGCTGACGGTGATGAGGGGTGAAACAGAGCTCGCGCTGCGTCGTCCTCGGGAACCCGAGGACTACAAGGCCGTCATGGAGAGCAACCTGGAAGAAATCGATCGGATGACGCGCATTGTGGATGAGTTGCTCTTCCTCTCCCGGGCCGATATGGGGGAGGTGAAGATGGAGCACCTGCCGGTGTCGCTGGACTCGCTCATCGAAGATGTCCAGCGGCAAGCCTCGCTGCTGGGGCAGGAACGGGAGGTCCAGGTCGTACTCAGCTGCACAGCGCCGGCCGTGGTATCGGGAGATGAACTACGGTTACGTGAACTTTTCTTGAACCTCGTCGATAACGCGATTAAGTACTCTCGCTCGGGCGGCACGGTGGAGATGGCCCTGACGATCGAGCAGGGGCAGGCCCGGCTGTCGGTGACCGATCATGGCATCGGGATCACGCAAGAGGATCAGTCCCAGATCTTCAACCGGTTTTACCGCACGGATAACGCGCGGGCCCATACCAAGAAGGGCACAGGCCTTGGCCTGGCGATTTGTTCCTGGATTGCCGAATCCCATCGCGGACAGATCGAGGTACAGAGCCGGGTCGGCGAAGGGTCGACCTTCACGGTGCGGTTACCCCTGATTTCTGCGGCTTAACGACTTCTAATCCCCTCCTAATCCTTCTCTCATCACTGACTGCTAGGGTAACCACGGGTGGAAACCTCGTCACCGGTCGTTACTCGGTTGGTCAATCGTAAGGAGGAAATCATGAGACAGCCAGTTCGTCATACAGTCGGAACTGCCGTGGCGGTTGCGGCACTGAGTTCTCTTTTGATTTGGGCCGGTCAATCACTGGCCCCGTCCCATGCGTCGAGCTCCGCTGGCGCGCTGGCGACGCCGGCCGCACCCATGATGGGCCCTGCTCCTTCGAATGGATTTACGGAGGTCGCGAAGGCGGTGACGCCGGCCGTGGTCAACATTACGACTGTGACGGTCGAGAAGGTGTCGGATAGCCGGGGCGGGCAGGATGAGTTGCGTGAACGGATGGAGGAGTTCTTCGGGGGACAGGGGGGGGCCTTCGGTCCTCGTGGATTCCGTGGGCCGAGCGGCCCTGGTCCTGGTGAACCGCGAGAGCATCGTGGCGGTGGGCAGGGTTCCGGCGTGATCGTCTCTCCTGACGGATACATTTTGACCAATAATCACGTGATCGAGGGAGTGCGCACGGTCACGATTACATTGCCGGACAAGCGGGAGTTTGCCGGGAAGATCGTGGGGGCCGATCCCAAGACGGATCTGGCCGTGGTGAAGATCGAGGGCCAGAACCTTCCTACGGTTTCCTGGGGCGATGCCACGAAATTACAAGTCGGAGAATATGTGCTGGCAGTGGGCAATCCTTTCGGTCTGAATTCCACTGTCACGCTCGGTATTGTGAGCGCCTTGGGCCGAGGCCGCATGGGCATTACACAGTACGAGGACTTCATTCAAACAGATGCGGCGATCAACCCAGGAAACTCCGGCGGCGCTTTGGTCAACACCAAGGGTGAACTGGTGGGGATCAACACGGCGATTTTTTCCCAAACAGGCGGGTATCAAGGCGTGGGCTTCGCGGTTCCCACCAGTATGAGCAAGCCGATTTATGAAAGTTTGGTGAAGAATGGCAAGGTCGTACGCGGGTTTCTTGGCGTCTCGATTCAGGATCTGAATCCGGATCTGGCCAAATCGTTCGGGATGAAAGACATGAAAGGTGCTTTGGTCAGCGACGTGAAGGAGGAAGGCCCGGCGGGCCAAGCGGGCCTCAAGCAGGGAGATGTCATCACGGCTTATCAAGGTACACCCATTGAAGATGCCGTGGCCTTGCAGCGGCAGGTCACGAAGACGGTGGTGGGGACGAAAGTGACCATTCGGGTGCTCCGAGACGGTCATGAGAAGGACCTGCTTGTGACGATCGGTGAACAGCCGGATACGACAAAGATCGCCAAGGCTGAGACCGGCGAGACGGACTATGCTTTTGCTGGAGTGGCAGTTCAAGATCTCGATCGGGAGATCGCCAAGCAGCTCGGGGTTAAGGGCAAGGGTGTCGTCGTCACGGCGGTTGAACCGGAGAGTGGCGCGGAGAAGGCCGGGGTGATGAGAGGCGATGTGATCCGTGAAATCAACCGGCAGCCGGTCAAGTCGGTAAAGGAATTCGAGAAGGTATCGTCCAGGTTAAAGAAGGGCGAGAATATCTTGATCCTGATCGACCGGCGCGGGAACGCGCTGTTCCTCAGCGCAAAGATTTAATTACTACAGTAGCGATGGGGCGGCGTCTGCTGCCCCATCGTGCATGTTCTGATTTTCTTGATTCAGGCAAGGCCGCAGCGAGCGAACAATAAACGTTGAATGCTGAACGATGAACGCGGAGCGCTGAAACGCGAGTACTTTCTCGTTCATCGCTCACCGTTCAGCGTTTTCTCCCTGGAGGACTTTTTCAGGATGCGGCTAATCGAAGACGACCGTTTTCCTGCCATAGACCAACACGCGTCGCTCGACGTGGCGGCGCACAGCGCGGGCCAGCACGATCTCTTCCAGGTCCCGGCCCTTCCTCACTAAATCATCGACGGTATCCCGGTGGCCCACCCGCATGACGTCCTGCTCGATGATCGGTCCCTCGTCCAGATCTTCCGTCGCATAGTGCGCCGTGGCTCCGATGATTTTCACCCCCCGGTCATAGGCCTGCCGATAGGGATTGGCTCCCATGAAGGCCGGCAAAAAGGAGTGATGGATATTGATGACCGGACAGCCGACCTGTGAAAGAAAGTTGGCGCTGAGGATTTGCATGTACCGGGCCATCACGACCAGCTCGATGCGATGCTCTCTCAACAGGGAGAGCACTTGTTCTTCCTGTTGCGGCTTGGTCTCTTTGGTTACGGGACAGACGGAGAAGGGAATTTTGAACAGCTCGGCCCAGCCAGCGCAGGTGTCGTGATTGGAAATAATCACAGGGACATCGATGTGCAGTTCGTCCCGTTTATGCCGCTGGAGCAGGTCTGCCAGGCAATGATCCTGTTTCGAGACCAACATCGCGACTCTCGTTCGTCGGCTTGAGTGGCGGACTTCATAGCGCATCTCGAAGGTCTTCGCGACAGGAGCGAAGGCCGCAGCGATCTCATCGGACGGAATCTGCAACCCCTCGGTGGCAAACTCCATACGCATCAGAAACTCGTTGGTCTCTTCATCCGTATGGTGCTCCGAGTCGAGAATATTCCCGCCGAAGTCGTGGATGAAGCCGGAGACCCGGGCGACTATGCCCCGGCGATCTTTGCAGTGAATCAGGAGGACGACCGATTCTTTTCGTGGTGCCATCGTGCGCATATAGTACTTCCGATGAGAGCAATTGTTGAATTATAGCAGACGGGCAGCGAGATTCTGGTTTGCCATGCGCTAGAGGGCTGCTCAAAAAGACCGTCAGCAAGGCCGCAGCGAGTGAAGGGTCGAGGCGTACCCGGAGGGTACGTTGAGGCCCTGAACGATGCGAGAACGAAGCGGGCGGTATTTTTCAGCAGCCCTTACGGAACGATGTGGCCGACCAGATCGTACAGCGCCGCATCGGTGATCTCGACCTTGACGATCTCCCCTGCAGAGGCCGAGCCGTCATTGATGTAGACGACCCCGTCGATCTCAGGAGCCAGCCCTTCATGGCGCCCCTCCAGCAACAACTCTGTCTCTTCTGAAACCCCTTCGACTAAGACGTCCATCACGGAGCCGATCAGGGCCTGGCCCTTGGCCGCTGCAATTTCTTCCTGGATGGCCAGGATTTCATTCCGCCGCTCGTCCATGACCGATCGCTCGACCTTTTCATCGAGCCCGACTGCCGGCGTGTCTTCTTCGTCTGAATATAAAAATACCGCCACCCGGTCGAATTCGGCCTCTTCTACATAGTTTCTCAGTTCCTCGAACTCCTGCTCCGTCTCTCCTGGGAACCCCACGATGAAGGCCGTGCGGAAGGTGACGCTGGGAATGCGAGTCCTGATTCGATCGACGAGGGATGTAATGGAGGCCCGATCGCCTAACCGGTGCATCCGTTTGAGCATCCGGTCATTGATGTGCTGCAGGGGCATATCAATATATTTGGTGATCTTTTCTTCTCCGGCGTAGAGATCCAGCAGCTCGTCCGAGACCTGTTGCGGATAGAGATAGAAGGGCCTGATCCAATGCAGGTCCTTCACCTTCACCAACTCGCGAAGCAGCGTGGTGAGGCCTGGGCGCAGGCCAAGATCGACGCCGTAATTCACCGTGTCCTGGGAAATGAGATTGATTTCCTGCACGCCTTCCGCTGCGAGGCGCGTCGCTTCTGCCACGATCGATTCCACCGGTCGGCTTTTCTGCTTGCCTCGCATCAGGGGGATCGCGCAGAAAGCGCAATTTCTGTTACAGCCCTCGGCGATTTTCACATAGGCGCTGTGGGCCTTCCCGAGACGGAGCCGCGGTGCGTCTGCGTCATAGAGATAGGGAGGCTCGCTGATCCAGAGCCGCTGCTGCCGTTTCTTCGGTGCGAGCAGATCCCGGCAAATTTCCGCAATCTTCCCGAACTCTCCGGTTCCCACCACGCCATCCAGCTCCGGCAATTGCTTCAGAAGGTCCCCTTGATACCGTTGCGCCAGACAGCCGGCGGCAATCAACACGCGGCAGGTGCCTGAATCCTTCAACTTGCCATGGGCAATGATCGTATCGATCGATTCCTGCTTGGCTTCCTCGATGAAACCACACGTATTAATGATGACGACCTCGGCCTTCTTCGGATCGTCGGTCAGGGCAAATCCATCAGTGACTAAGGTGCCCAGCATGATTTCTGAGTCGACCTGGTTCTTCGAGCAACCCAGGTTGACGAAGCCGATCGTGGTCTTCTTTTTGCTCGGGCGAGCGGGCGTGATCAATCGTGTAGCCATACGAAGCAGTCTACGGGACGGTTGAAAAGCCTGTCAATGAACAGGCCCTTGCGGGCCGGGGGGCGATTCCCCTACAGTGGGCAGATGATTCGAGCATTTCAGGGTATCAAACCCACCGTCCCGACCTCTTGTTTTATCGAAGAGACCGGTGTCGTCATCGGCGATGTCGTGCTGGGCGAGCAATGCAGCGTCTGGTTCCATGCCGTCATTCGCGGGGACGTGCATTATATCCGGATCGGCGACCGGACCAATGTGCAGGACCTCTGTATGTTGCATGTCACCCACGATACCCATCCGTTGATTATCGGCAACGAGGTGACTATCGGCCATGGGGTGATCCTCCATGGCTGCACGATCAAGGACCGCGTGTTGATCGGCATGGGCGCCATCATCATGGACGGAGCGGTGATCGGAGAAGATTCCGTCGTGGGCGCCGGGGCGCTGATCACGGAAGGGACTCTCCTCCCACCCAACAGCCTGGTCATCGGTTCACCAGCGAAGGTTAAGCGATTCGTGACGGTTGACGAGCTCGCCTGGATTAAGGAGTCGGCGGGGAACTATGTGAAGTACGCAAGCCAGTACATGGACAATACGTCAAAAGTGAAGCCGGGTTTCAAGATCTAGTGCCGGTTAGTCTTCTTCCCCAATGTGAATGAAGCAGATCGGATCTCCCACCAGGGCTGTTTGATAGTAGCGTTTCCCCACTCGATAGGCCACTCCATGCTGGTGGCACCATTCGGCAATCCAGATGACTTCTTCTGTCGTGGTTGTGACGAGGCCGGGTCTCGCGAGCTTCCCCATGCAGCGCGCCACGAGCGCCCGCACCATGCGGCGCTCTTTGTCGAACTGCACGGGATCGAGCGTGAGGGGATTGCCCTGTCCATAGGAGAGAGGCGACAGATTCGGGAATCGCTCAGGATCGTTCAATACGCTGACCATCCAGAGATGATCGAAGCGGCCCTTCGCCTTGGCTGCATCGACCGCATGGAACGTGAGGGGAATTGCGCGGCAGGCACGGTTGAGCGCTGTGACTTCGGTTCTCCGGAGATTATGGGGCTCCACCGTCCGGCTCAGTTCCACGGTCTCCATAATCAACGGGGGCAGTTCCGCCACTCCTGCGCCGACATAGAGACTGCGTCCGTTTCGTTTTAACTTTTTCTTCTCTAGAACGGCGACCTGACTGCCGAGCCGGACGCAGGGGCCCCGCTTCGCTTGCCAGAACTCATCGCCCCCCTCATAGCAATAGACCGGCCCCAGAGTTCCATAGTCGAGCCGGTCGTAGGTCTCGGTCACGAGACGGCTGGTTGCAGGGGCCAGTTTCGCGCGGTTCGTGCTCATGGCCGTACTCCCGCGATGCGAATGGCGGCCTTGGCCACTGTCGTCGCCACGTTGGAGAGAAATTCGAGATTCAAGGTGTCCATAGTATCGGTCTCACGGTGGTAATGAGGATTTCTGAAATTCGCCGTATCGGTCAACATCACGGCTGGGTAGCCTGCATCCCAGAAGGAGGCATGGTCGCTGCGCCTGGTATGGGGGATGGCCTCCCCCTTGTCTGGCACGATCAAGGAGAGTGTCTTGAGTCGAGCTTCTTGTTCAAGCTGAGCCACCAAAAACTGTGAGGCCTCGTTGCCCACAATGGCAAGAAAGTCTCCCTGGTTCGGCACCGCGATAGGCACGCCGGGAGGAATCTGTTGCGTGCCATCCTCGCTCCTGGCGAACCCGACACATTCCAAAATGATCGCGCCGGCCAATTCACGTTGTTCGGCTTTCAGGCGGGCGGCAAAGGCCTGACTGCCCAGTCGATCCTGTTCCTCGAGACAGAAGGCCACGAGCCAGATGGGCCGCGCGAGGGTCGTCGTGCGAAGGCGCGCAGCCACTTCGAGGAGCACTACAAGCCCGCTTGCATTGTCATCCGCGCCCGGCGATCCTGGTACGGTATCGTAATGGGCTCCGATCAGGAGCGGCGGCAACGCCGATCCTTGCCCTGGATAATCCGGGTACTTGATGGCCACCATATTGCGATAGGTCTTGCCCCAGGCCTGCACGAGTTGGCCGCTGGTGGTCCATCCGGATTTGGCCCATTGCGTCGTCAGATAATGCGCAGCCTTCCGCAACGCGCGAGGACTCGTGTCAGGATGGCGCTCGCCGACGAGGGCTTGAAGAGAGCGGCTGAGACTGAAGTGTTGGTTCACCACAACAAAAGACTGATTGGCCGAACCAATTATGATGTGATCTCGGTCCCGATGCCTTTACGCGTGAACACTTCGAGGAGGATCGCGTGGGGGATTCTCCCGTCGATGATATGGGCTTTCCCGACTCCGCCGACGAGCGCATCCAGGCAGGCATGCACTTTGGGCAACATCCCTTCGCTGATCGTGCCCCTTTTCACCATCCGTTGCGCGTCCTTGCGCGAGACGGTCGAGAGGTGGCGTCCATTCGCATCGCGAATGCCCTTCACGTCGGTCATCATCACCAGTTTTTCTGCGCCCAGCGCGGCGGCCATCGCTCCGGCTACCAGGTCGGCATTGATGTTGTAGGTATTCCCTTCCCGGTCTGTGCCGATCGGCGCGATGACGGGAATGTAATTGTCCTGCTGGAGCTTCCGCACCAGGGTGGGATCGATGGACTGGACCTCGCCGACGAAACCGAAATCCACGTCCTCGTCACCGTCATCGAGATCCTTGTCCAGACTGGCCGCCCAGGCTTTGGCCGTGAGGGATCGAGCCAGGATCAGTCCGCCGTCCTTTCCGCTTACCCCGACCGCAAGGCCGCCATGGCGATTTAAGAGATCGACGATTTCCGTGTTGATTTTGCCGGCCAAGACCATTTCCACGATTTCCATCGTGGCGTCGTCTGTGACCCGCACTCCATGGCGAAACTTGGCCTCAATACCTAAGCGCTGGAGCATCTTGTCGATCTGGGGGCCTCCTCCATGCACGATGACCGGATTGAGACCGACATATTTCAAGAGCACGACATCCTGGGCGAAGCGCTCTTTCAGCAGCGTATCGGTCATGGCATGGCCGCCATATTTAATGACGATGGTCTTGCCCTTGAAGGTGCGAATATAGGGCAAGGCTTCGATCAGCACGTCCGCTTTCTTGATCAGTTTGTTCATGCGTGGCTCCCGTT
>JAPLLI010000114.1 GCA_026387615.1 Nitrospirota bacterium | reverse complement strand
GCATTGCACGATCACGCTGGCCGAGTTTCGCACCCTCGATCGGTACGTGACTTTTCTGGGCAGCTTCGACGAGAACGAGCAAAAACAGTGGGCCTATTTTCCTGCCAGTCAGAGACCGGAACTCCCCTTTGAAAAGCGATGACTCATTCAACATGACAGGATACAGGGCGTAAGCGCGCTGCACCGGAGCGGTCTGCCTCCTGGTCACGAGGTGATCGTGGTAGGTCATGCCCGGTAAGGGACCGACGTGCCTATTGGGACGTCCGGTCTTTGAAGGTCAGTTCAGAGATGGCGGATTTGTCCAGCTCGCCTTTGCCGAGTGCGATCAGCCGCTGGTATTGCTCGTAGGTCGCCTGAGCTAACGGGAGGGTGAGACCTGCCTCCTTCGCTAACGAGAGGGCGATGCCCGAGTCCTTGGCTGCATGGGCTGCCGAAAAGTAACAGTCGTGGGCGCGGTTCTGCATATCCTCGGCGTCCGTCTCCAGCACGCGCGACGCGGCTCCCGTTTGGGCGAAGATGTCTCGCAGCAGGGGCAGGTCGAGGCCGAGAGCCGCGCCAAGCCCGAGCCCTTCCGCCAGCGCGGCCGTATTGCAGTTCATCACCATATTGACGAGGGTTTTGACCTTTGCGGCCTCTCCCGCCGGTCCGATATAGCGGAGGTGCGCACTTAATTTTTCCAAGAGTGGCTTGGCGGACTCGAAGACATTGGGGCGACCGCCGCACATGAGGTAGAGCGAGCCTTGGCGCGCCTGCGTGATGCTGCTGGCCATGCAGGCTTCGAGGCTCCGTCCGCCTCGTTGCGTCACCAGCCGGTCGACGTCGACCTGCACAGATGGAGAGAGTGTGGCGCAGTTGATGAAGAGCCGGTCTGTGGCGTGACAGAGAAGGCTCTCTGTGCCAGTCGCGGAGAAGATGTGACGCATGGCTGCGTCGTCGGACACCACTGTGAAGATAATGCTGGCGAGCGCTGCGACGGTGGCAGGGGTGGTCGTTGCCTCACAGCCCAGCTCAACCGCAAGGTCGTGGGCCCTGGCCTGATCCCTATCGTACAAGGCGACGATCGGTTCCCCTTGGTCCTTCAAACGACGGGCCATATTGGCGCCCATCCGTCCGACTCCCACGAAGCCGATTGTCGGCTCAGACTGCCTCATCACGCCTGCTCCCCGCTCGTGTTAGCATGGGCGGGATTGTAGCATAGGCCTCAGGAATCGATCACGGGGATGTGGCGGAGGATGTGGTATGCAGCAGCCGATTGTCGGGTTTCATCTGGACGAATATGGCGATTGGGTGGCCGATCTGTTTTGTGGCCACGGGCAACATGTGCGGCACCAACCGCCGATGACGAATCGGCCTTGGGTCCTGACGGAGGAAGGTCGGACCCAGCATCTCGGAGAGACCTTGAACTGCAAGAAGTGCGACGAAGCGGGCGGGTAATGCGCCTCATCCGTGCCGATCGTTTTTCCAGGGGAAGGCTGTGTTCGAATAGCCCCGCACTTCCCAGAATCCCTTCTCATCCTTCTCCGAAAAGGTAATCTCCTTCACCCACTTGGCGCCTTTCCAGGCATAGCGCTTCGGGACGATGACGCGGACTGGCCCTCCATGTTCCTTCGTGAGGGGTTTGCCGTTCCATTTGCAGGTCAGGAGCACGTCCTGATCGTCGCAGGCTTCCAGCGGTAAATTGGTCGTGTAGTCGTCGAACGATTTGAAGAGGACGAACTTGGCCGACGGCAGCGGATTCACCATGGCGATGATGTGTTTGAAGCTGACCCCCTCCCACTCGTTGTCGAAGCGGCTCCAGCTTGTAACGCAGTGGAAGTCTGAGACATCCTTGAATTGGGGTTGGGCGAGGAACTCTTCCCATGTCCAGGTCGCGGGATTGGTCACGCATCCGCCGATGGTCAGTGTCCATTCCGAGAGGGGGATCTCCGGCTTGAAGCCGAGGTCCAGGACTGGCCAGGTTTCGACGAGATGCTGCCCTGGCGGCAGCCGATCATCTCCTTCGTAGAACACTTCCCGTTCTTCACCGCCCCGGCGGGCTTTAGCCCATTGTTCCTTGGTTTTGATGAGTCGGTCGTTTTGGTCCATTCGCGCCTCCTCCTATTATCAGAGTACGGGAGTGGCAGCGCTCCTGACAAGCCGTCCATTGGACCTATCGGCGCATCGCCCGATTGACACCCATGAGAGGAGCCCCCATGATATCCGGCACAGAACGATGACTAATTCCATGCCAACGACTATTTCTGCGAGCGGATCACGCCGAGGCAAGACCATCATCGGGGCGGCTATCGCCCTGGGGATCGGTTCGTTTTTCTATTTCGATCTTGGGACGCTTCTCTCGCTGGATTCCTTGAAGACAAATCGGGATCACTTGCTGGCCTTTACGGACGAGCATTATGCCACGGCGGTCGTGTTGTTTATCCTGGCCTATATCGCGGTCACGGGTCTGTCCCTCCCTGGCGCGGTGATCATGACGCTCGCCGGCGGGTTTGTGTTTGGCAGTCTCTGGGGCACGCTCTTTGTGAATCTGGGAGCCACGGCCGGCGCGACCCTGGCCTTTCTCGCCGCTCGCTATCTCCTGCATGATTGGGTGGAGCAGAGGTTCGGCGACAGGCTCGGCCCGATTCAAGAGGGATTCTCGAAGAACGCATTTCATTATTTGATGACCCTGCGTTTGATCCCTCTGTTTCCCTTCTTTCTCGTCAACATGGTTTCGGGGCTCACACGTGTCAGTCTGAGCACCTACGTCACCGCGACGGCCCTCGGTATCATTCCTGGCAGTTTTGTCTTTGCCTATGCAGGGCGGCAGCTTGGTTCGATCAATTCATTGCGGGAGATTGCCTCGCCGAATGTGTTGCTGGCCTTTACCTTGCTTGGACTCCTGGCGCTGCTGCCAGCCCTCTACAAGAGGTTCGCAGGGAAATCAACCTGACCAAAATTTCGTGAAACGTGAGGCGTGAAACGTGAAACAGAACAGAACATGGGGATCGTGGTGATGAGAGGCCGGGACGAGAGTCTTATGCTTCCGGACGACGAGTACAACCGGCTGCTGCTGGACAATGTCCATCCTTCCACCTGGGTGAATCCCGATCCGACCGGACGCTACAACATCGTGGTGATCGGGGCGGGAACTGCGGGGCTGATCACGGCGATCGTGGCGGCAGGCCTCGGCGCGACGGTGGCCCTGATCGAGCGGCGGTTGATGGGCGGCGACTGCCTGAACGTTGGCTGCGTACCCTCCAAGGGTCTGATCCGGGCGGCGCGGGCCTGGTCCGATCTCAAACAGGCGGAAGAGTTCGGGCTTCACGTCCCTCCCGGGGTGACCTACGACTTTGGCGCCGTCATGGCCCGGATGCGGAGACTGCGCGCGCGGATTAGTCAGAATGACTCCGCGCACCGGTATCAGTCGCTGGGGGTGGATGTCTACATTGGCGCGGCCAGATTTGTTGGCGCAGAGACAGTGGAGATTGTCGGATCGGCGGGGAACCGGACCGTGACGTTTGCCAAAGCCGCGATCTGCACCGGGGCGAGGGCGTCCATCCCTCCCATTCCAGGCCTGTCGGAAGCCGGCTATCTGACGAACGAAACGGTCTTTTCCCTGACCGAACTGCCGCCCCGCCTGGCCGTCATCGGGGCCGGGCCGGTTGGTTGTGAGCTGGCGCAGGCCTTTGCCCGTTTTGGCAGCCAGGTCTATCTGATCGAGGCGCTGCACGGGATCATGCCGCATGAAGACCGGGATGCGGCGCAGATCGTCCAGGAGGCCATGGCCTGCGACGGCGTGCAGCTGCTGTGCTGTGGCAACGATCTCACCGTGAGCAAGACGGAAGGTGGCAAGCGGTTGACGGTCGAGTCCCATGGTCAACAGTACGATGTGACGGTGGACGAAATCCTGGTCGGGGCCGGGCGTGTGCCGAATGTGGAGGGGCTCGGGCTGGAGCTGGTCGGGGTCGACTACGACAAGACGGGCGTGACGGTGAATGGCCGGTTACAGACGTCGAATCCCCGCATCTTCGCCGCCGGGGACATCTGCTCCAGGTATAAGTTCACCCATGCGGCCGATGCGATGGCGCAGATCGTGATTCAGAATGCGCTCTTCCCCCATCCTTTCGGCTTGGCCTACGCGAATGTGGATTCGCTGGTCATGTCCTGGTGTACCTTTACGGAGCCAGAGATTGCGCATGTGGGTCTGTACGAGGCGGAGGCGAAGGCCAAGGGGCTTGAGGTGGAAACCTATACGGTTAAGCTGGATGAGGTGGATCGTGCGATCCTCGATGGAGAAGAGGAAGGGTTCGCGCGCGTACATATCCAGAAAGGCTCCGACAGGATCCTAGGGGCAACGATCGTGGCGGCCCATGCGGGGGACATGATCAACGAGTTCTCCGTGCTGATGAGGGCGGGGGGCGGCGCCAAGGTGATCGCCGGGACGATTCATCCCTATCCGACGCAGGCGGAAGTGAATAAGCGGGTGGTGAACCTCTGGCGGAAGGCGCATTTTACTCCTCGTACGAAAGCCCTGTTGGTGAAGTTGTTTGCCTGGCTGAGGAGGGGATAGGGTGGGCCTGGTTGTCTTCCTTGCTCGCAGAACGCGCACGAAGATGCGGTGGAATGGCCCCCCTGCTGATCCCTTGCTCCCGGAACGCGCACGATTGGAATGTGCTCGTTCGACGGCCGCAGTGGGACCAGTAGGGGTGCCATTCCACGAGAAAAAATCTAGCGAGCTTGGAGGGATCATTTTTCCGCTCTCATTGAGGAAATGGACGGAGGGAAGTGGCTGGCAATTCGTGTTGATTACGATGGGGCTGCTGATTGCGTCGATGGCTGCGAGGGCTGAGCCTCCGTCCATGATCGAGGTGGGGAAGTTTTCTAGCGGGACGGTGGGGCAGGTGCCGGAGGGCTGGAAACCTCTCACGTTTAAGAAGATCCCCAAACAGACCAGCTACGAATTGGTGAAGGATGGCGAGCGCGTCGTGGTGAAGGCGATGAGCGACGCGTCAGCCTCCGGTCTGACGAAAGAGGTCAGGATCGATCCCAAAGAGTATCCGATCCTTCGCTGGCGTTGGAGGGTGGAGAACATCCTGACGCGTAGCGATGTGGGTCGAAAAGAGGGAGACGATTATCCCGCCAGGGTCTACGTCACCTTTGAGTATGACCCGGAGAAGACCAGCTTCGCCAAGAAGCTGCAATACAAGGCGGGCCGTGTGATCTTTGGGGACATCCCGATCGGGGCGCTCAATTACATTTGGGACAGGAACCAGCCAATCGGCACGGTCGTCGAGAATGCCTATACGAGCTTTGCGCGAATGATCGTGGTGGAGAGCGGGCCGCAAAAAGTTGGAGCCTGGGTCGATGAGGAGCGGAACCTCTACGAGGACTACAAGGCCGCGTTCGGGGAGGAGCCCCCGATGATTAACGGCGTGGCGATCATGACGGATACGGACAATACCCAGGAGCGGGCCACGGCCTACTACGGCGATATTGTCTTCCAGCAATCGGCGCAGGCAACTGCTCGATGAGGGACAGCGCTTGCTGGCCCCTGGGCGCAAGCTGGGGGCTATTGGATGGAGTTCACAAAGCCGCTTCGCGTAATTTCCGCACGGATCGTTTCCCCGACATATTTCCTCTTGAGATGTTTCGTGCCCTTCCCGACGTAGAGCGTGATGCGCTGGCTCTCGTAGTCTTCGATCGTATAGATGTCGCCCGCGACGTCCGTAATGGTTCCGTTGACGGTTCTCCAGGCCTGGCCTGGGTTGTTGTCCTGTTGTCCCCCATCCGGATTCTCTTGAGCCGCAGGAATCGATCCGGATGCCGAGGCGGATGAGTCATCCGAGGGTTTCTCGTGACGCTCTGCCAGCGCTGGTGTTGAGGGCCCAGCCATGATAGCCAGGGTGGCGACCGCCATTGCCAGGCCCAGCGTTTTCTTGCCCGTCTCCATCGCGAGAATCTCCCGGAACGTTGGATCGTGCGTGCTTCTGGAGGGGTTACTGAGCAAGCCATATGCCAGACGGGTTGGCCTTAAAGCCTGTGCATTGCTGGCGGTTAACATTCAGCTTAGGTTATATTTCCTACGTCTTCCTGGCAGCGTGGCGAAATGTGCGCAGCCTGTGCGGTCATGGCCATAACAGAGTACGGGCTCGTGCCTGGCGCTGTGGCGGGCATTCTGGGGGTAAGTTTATCGGAGGAAGATGTTGACGATGGCGGTCTCGCACAGTGCAGACCCTCTGTTCCTCCGTGAATGGTCCGGTCATGCTCTGCTCGGCGGGCGATCGTAGAATCTGAGCTGCCGAGATATTAAAATTGTGCTATATAGTGCTCCGTCAGGTTCGTGCGTTGGGTTGGAGCAGGGTATGGCGGCAAGCCCATCCGAGCAGACTATCCTCATCGTCGAAGATCAAGAGGGGCCTCGCCAGGCCCTCCTGATGATTCTTAGTCCCTTCTATCGAATCTATACGGCGGAGACGGCTTGTGCCGCGCTGGAAATGATTGTCGAACAACCTCTCGACCTCGTCATCATGGATGTCGGTCTTCCTGACTACAGTGGAATCGAGTTGCTCCGACGGGTGAGGGCGAGCGGCAGGGACATCAAAGTGATTGTGATGAGTGGAGGGGGGAGCATTGAGTCTGCTGACGATGTGTTGAGCCTGGGAGCCGTGGCCTACCTCCTCAAGCCATTCAATTTCCAAGAGGTTCTTACGCTGGTTGAGAATACGTTAAAGGGGAAGGGTGCGGAATCGTCGTCGTGAGTGCTGCCGAGCGTCCGCTTCGTTTTAGGGTGAAATCAGTTTTCCTCTTTCTTCTGCTTCCCTTTCCGGTTGAGCCGGTCTCCTGTCCCAGCGCCTGTGTGCGATCCGGCGTCTCTTCGTGAGAGCCGCCACACTATTCGTTTTTCTTAAATGGACTCGTGTGGTTTCGAATAGGACACGAGGTTGCTACAATGCGCCGGGATTTCGGCAAGCCTGTGGCTGAACCATTGTGCGAATACTTGGACCTATGGCGAAACTGACACATCGACCGGCGCTGCTCGAACGACTGCCTGCTCGGGTGGTGAGGTTGCTTCGAGAGATTGGGCGGCTTGGGGATGAGCGGGGCTGCCGGGTCTATGTGGTGGGCGGTGTGGTGCGAGACCTGCTGCTTGGGCATGCCACCTTGGACCTCGATCTGTCAGTGGAGGGGGATGGGATTGCTTTTGCGCGGGCGGTGGCCGATCGATACCGAACGGGGTTGGCGGTCTTTGAGCGATTTGCGACGGCGCGGCTGGTCTTCCCTGACGGGCTCAAGATGGATATCGCGACGACCAGGCGGGAGTCGTACGCGCAGCCAGCCCTCCTGCCGACGGTCGAGTCTGCCTCGATCGAAGAGGACCTCTACCGGCGGGACTTCACGATCAATGCGCTCGCCATGCAACTCAATCCCGGGCAGTTCGGTCGCCTGCTCGACGTCTATGGAGGGCGGCGCGATCTTCGTGCGCGCACGATCCGAGTGCTGCATGCCGGCAGTTTTCAGGACGATCCCACCCGTATATTTCGAGCGATTCGGTTCGAGCAACGGTTCGGCTTCCGCCTTGAACGAGAGACTTTACGCTTGCTCGCGCAGGCGGCCGCCACAAATCTGATCCAGCAACTCTCCGGTCCTCGATTGCAGAACGAAATCCTCTTACTGTTCGCCGAGCAGGATCCCGTGCGAGCGATCGCGCGGCTGGCCCAATTGAACTTGTTCCGGTTTCTTCATCGCCGCCTGTCCTATCCGACGAGCGTGAGGCGGGTGGTTACGGCTGTTCCTCGGGCATTCGCCTGGTGGGCTCGTCGATTTCCTGATGCGGTGATCGACCGGCCGATCGTCTATGTGATGGCCTTGTCGAGTGAGTCCAGCCCAGCCGTGATCGCTGCGATCATCAAGCGGCTGGCCTGCTCACGCGAGCAGGCGACGAAGATGAGCGCCGGAGGAAAGCAGGTCGATCGCATATTGAAGAGACTCACCGATAGAGGAGCCCTACGACCATCGCAGGTCTATCGCCTGTTGGCCGATCTTCCGGACGAGGCGCTCGTGCTGCTGCTGGCGAAGCAGGTCAGTCGGCAACAGGGGACGCGATTGAACCTGCTGAGGCGATATCTTGTGGCCTATATGACGAACAGGACGATCAAGACGTCATTGATGGGGCGGGATCTTCAGGCCATGGGGCTGAAGCCTGGACCTCAGTACAAGACTATTTTGGGGAAATTACTGGACGCGCGGATCGATGGAGTGGTCACCAGCGAGGCGGAGGAGCGAGCCTTCGTTCAGAAGCGGCTCGGTGTTCTCGGTGATTGCTGATAAGCCAGCAGGATGCTCGAAAAGTTCGTCCCCGTCGTGCGTGAAACGTAAAACGTGAAACGTTCGAATAAGTCCGGAAACGAACGACGTTTCACGAGATACGCTTCACTGGTGTCAGGAGCCGGTCTGCTAGTTCAGCGAGGTAATGGAGAGCGACACTTCGTGTGGCAGCAAGAGCGTCACGTTTGCCTGGTGCGTGGGGTCCGGTTGAATGAGGGCGAACAATGGCACGGGCTGAGGTACCTTGCTCGGAGGCAAGGCCAGCAGGACCGGAAAGTCGAGCAGCGGTGACACCGTGGTCAGGCTGGCCAGTCGCAGACGAAAGGCCATGAGGATGTCGCGCAGCCGGCTGGTCTGATCTCCCTCGGAGAGGGGTTGGTTCGTGACAACCCCCACTTCCCAGAGCGGTCTGGTGATGGTGACTGGAAAGGTGATCCCGAGCTGCAGAGCTGTCTGGGTCACGTCGATCAAGGTCCCGGCCTGAATCGCCGCCTCCCTGTCTCGAATGTTGAGCGGCCGTACCGTTCCTTCCACCAACTCATGCCCCCCGGCTTGTTCCTGCGCAAAAGGCTCTTCTGGCTGGAGAGGTTCGTCCTGCGCGGAAAGCGCCTCTGCGAATTCCTCGGCAAAGGAAGGTGTTGGCGGCATGGCATCTTCGTGAGGCAGGGCCTTCACGATACCGTCGTAGACCGTTCGGGCTGCCGCAGACCATGACTCATCGAAGGGACGGCCTGCGAAGGCCGCGTCGGCGGCTTTCTTTTCGTCGTGGGTCAGGGCTTTGGGTGTTGGTGTGTTGGGCATACGTAGAGCATAAGCCGCTTTAGAGGGATGTCAAGGGCTGGTGTCTTTGATGTTGCGTCGGAAGTGGTTATTTCGGCAGTGGCCTGCAGGTGCGTGGTGGAAAGGTGCATGGTATAGTCGCCGCCATGGCACGAATCGACTTTTATCGCGTCCTGGGGGTCTCACGCGACGCGTCCGATGACGCGATCAAGAAGGCCTACCGGAAACTGGTTTTCCAGCACCATCCTGACCACAACCCTGATAGCGCGCACGCCGAAGCCAAGATCCGTGAGATCAATGCGGCCTACGAAGTGGTCGGCGATCCGGAGAAGCGTCGGAACTATGATCGGCTCAACTGGGGAGATGAAACAACCAGGGATGAAGCGGCCGATCCTGCCGTCATTCTTGACGAAATGGAGAAGAAGCTCTTCGATGAAGGGCGCAAGGAAGTGTTTGCCGTCCTGATGAAAGACGTCATGCGGATCAGATTCGAACTTGCCGTGATTCGAGAGCGGACTGTGGCGGATCAGGGCTATGACACATTTAAGGATGACATGCTGCAGGCGCGGGCATCGGAGATCATGGAGGAGCTCGTGACCCCGGAGATGGAGGGGCGTAAACAGCGGCTCATCGACGTGGCGACGGAGATGCTGCTCTCTCAGGGGGTGGCCAAGCGAGGCGACGAGGGTGGCGTCCGATCGTTACGTGGGCAGCTGGAGGAGGTGTTCCGCAAGGGACGGAAGAAGGGCTACGCCGCCGCGCTGGAGCTCTTCTACGAAAGAAGATAACGATGAACGCGGAGCGCTGAACGATGAGTGCCGGCGATAAATTTCAGGCAACGTTCATCATTCATCATTCATCATTTCCTTGAGAGGTCCCGCCACCCATTTGCCCGCCTGCATGACCCCGACAATTCTGTCCCGGTCGCGGAGTTGCTCGATGTGGCGAAGCGGATGGCCCTCGAATAACAGGAGATCCGCCAGCTTTCCCTTCTCGATGGTTCCTACTTGGTGCTGAATGCCGATTAAGTGTGCGGCAGCGGATGTTGCGGCGAGAATCGCCTGCATCGGGCTCATGCCGAAGGCAACCATCCGTTCGAGTTCCTGCGCGTTCTCGCCGTGAAAGTTAAAGGGCGTTCCCGCATCCGTACCCATCGCAATCTGGATGCCGTCCCGCAGGGCATTCTTGAAGCTTACGGCATGACGTTTCGTCATCGCTTTGGCCTTGTCGCGGGCACTGTCCGGCACACCGCACCCGAGTCGGCAGGCAGCGGTGGTGGCCAGAGCCGAGAGGGTTGGGACCATGAAAACACCCTGTTGTTTCATGAGGCCGGCCGCTTCTTCGTCCATGAGCGTGGCATGCTCGATCGAATGGACTCCAGCTTGGATCGCGTTCTTCATCCCTGACGACCCATGGGCATGGGCGGCGACTTTGCGTCCGGCTCGTTGTGCTTCCTGCACTGCGGCCTGGAGCTCCGCTACGGTCATTTGCGCCTCGTCGGGCGACGTGCCGGGAGTCAGGACGCCACCTGAGGCAATGACTTTGATGACGCCGGCCCCGGCAGCGATTTGCGCGCGCACGGCGGAACGGACTTGCCTGACTCCTTGGACCTCCTGGCCGATAAACCGGGCATGGCCGCCGATCATGCAAATGGCCAGGCCTGCTCCGACAATGCGAGGCCCGGGAACGAGTCCTGTCTCGATGGCCTGTTTCAAGGTGAAAATGGAATGGTCCCGCGACCCCACGTCGCGCACGGTAGTGATGCCTGCTTCCAGGGTCTGCCGAGCCGCTTGGCTGGACTTGAGCAAGGTCAGTGCAGGCGTTTCTTGGGCGATGGCTTCGACGACGTCCGGTTCGGCTCCCAGGCAGAAATGCACGTGGCAATCGATCAAGCCTGGTAACAGTGTCAGGCCACGGCCATCGATCTTGGTGGCGCCACGCGGGATGGGGAGGTCTCGATCCGGTCCGACGGCGGCAATGTTGGCCCCGCGAATGATCACCGTGGCCCGTTCGATCGTTCGACCGGTTCCGTCGATCACGCGTACGGAGCGAATGGCAATGGATGGTGTCATGGGATATCGATGGGAATGGTGATGATGATGCCGCCCATGACATCGCCAATTTTGTAGTCGCGGCGCGGGCTGTTGGGGTGTTCGTTATGGCAGGTTACGCAGGCTTGGGCGACGGCACGGTCCGGATAAATCGCTTGGTAATAGCGGCCTCCATCGAGCCCGACGAATCCCCCGAACGGTTTTGAGGGATTTTTGGCGACGGCGTCGAGTCCCTTCCGTTCGAAGTCTGTCGTCGCGCCATTCCAGACGTAGATCGGCGTCATGCTGGCGAGGCGGAACGAGAACTTGAGATCCTTTTGCGCGACGAGTCGTCCCGACTCCAGGAGAAATTGTGCGGGAAGGGGAACGCCTTTTTCGTCTCGCCAATGTTCGATAGCCTCGGCAAGGCCAGCCGTATGGAGTTTATTCACGACGTTTTCCGTGTAGTTGGTTCTGTTGGCTTCGATCAGCGCGTGAACGTATGAGGCAGCCTTATCTGGCGGCACGAGGTCCGATTTCATCTGGTTGGCCAGCGTCAGGGCAAAGACCCAGTAGGAGGCCACTGCGACAAAGGCGAAGGCTCCGCCACCGAGTACCCAGAGTAATGGTTTGTTTTGCATGCGATTCATATCCTTTGCTGTCAGGAGGCCGTGCGGCTATAGACCCGTGCCGCAGCCTGGAGTGCGACCCCGGGCGTGGAACACCAGCCATGGCGGATGAACAGTTCTTCCAGCGCATTGAGCAGGGTCAAGACGTGCGCTTCGGTCGATGACTCACCCATCAAGCCGATGCGCCAGACCTTTCCCTTGAGGGGACCGAGCCCGCCGCCGATTTCAATGCCATAGGTCGACAGGAGGCTCGTCCGTATCTCGGCTTCAGGGATATGAGGGGGGACCGTGACACAGATCAACATCGGGAGTCGATGGCTTTTTGAGGGAAGGGGGAACAGGCCAAGTTCGGACAGGCCGGCGATCATGGCATCGTGATTGAGCTGATGGCGCGCGAAGCGGGCCGGCAATCCTTCTTCATCGACGAGCCGCAGTGCTTCCCGCAGGGCATAGAGCATGGAGATCGGCGCCGTGTGGTGGTAGGCCCTGCTGCCTTCAGCCCAGTAGTCTGCGATCAAGGCCATATCGAAATACCAGCTCTGGCAGGGGCTGCGCCGGGCTTTGATGGCGGCCAACGCACGGTCGCTGAGGGTGAAGGGCGCCAAGCCGGGCGGACAGCTGAGACATTTTTGTGTGCCGCTATAGCAGACATCGATGCCCCAACGATCGATCTCGACTGGTGCGCCTCCCAGCGAGGTCACAGCATCGACGAGGAAGAGCATGTCATGGGTACGGCAGAGGCTGGCGATCGGTTCAAGCGGCTGCCAGGCGCCGGTCGAGGTTTCGGCCTGCACGATGGCGAGGGCTTTGACGGGGCCGGATCGGCGCAACGCTTGCTCAATAGCCTCAGGATCGATGGGTTCCCCCCAGGGGGCCTCCACACGAATGGCTGTGCCTCCGCAGCGTTCGACGGTGGTGGCCCATCTCGTGCCGAACACACCATTGATGCCGACGATGACGGCATCGCCTGGCTCGACGAGGTTCACGATCGACGCTTCCATGCCGGCTGAGCCGGTGCCGGAGACCGCAATGGTGAAGCGGTTGGTAGTTTGAAAGACGGCGCGTAATAGAGCCTGGATATCGTTCATGACCCCGAGAAAGGCCGGGTCCATATGGCCGATGAGAGGCGTGGTGAGCGCGCGCAGGACTCGTGGATGCACCATGCTCGGTCCTGGGCCAAGGAGCAGCCGCCGCGGGGGAGTAAAGTTCTGTACTGGCATAGCACTCCAGATATGAGAAGGGCAGTATAGCGGAGTTTCGCTCCCTTCGGCCATGGGTTTTCTGTCCTGGCTCTTTCATGTTTCCTCGCGTCGAGGGGTTACGAGCCTCAAAAACCGCGTGGTATAGTCTCACCCATGATGGAACCAGTCTCGTGCGCGGTGAAAATTTCTGATGAGATCCGTCCTTGGTGGCGCGCCGCAGATGCCCCGCCGCCGGTTGGGGTCTATTCCGACCAGTTCTCGCCCAGGGTGACGTGGGTGGCAGCCCTCTTTCTTGCGGTGGCGCTGGCCTCGGTGGTCATGATGTCGGTTTCGTCATCAAAACTGGATCGGATCGAGGAACCTGAGCAGGCGCTCAGCCTGATGGTCAGCCGGACCATGGATGCGCAGGAGGGGCTTCGGCATGCGTCCCCGTGGGAGCAGCAGCTGTTTGCCTGGACGTCCGGCGACAATGAGACGGAACAGGCCCATGCGATCGAATGGTATCGAGAACTCGCGAAAAACTCTGCCGATCCGTTGGTGCCGCTGCAATTAGCAATCCTCAAAGCCGAGGCAGGCCATGTCTCCCAAGCGCTCCTCTCCGCGCATGAATGGGCCGACGCCGACGATCCATTGCCTCAGTTTGCCAACCTGGTGATGGCCGCCTATGCCGAAGGGCCGGCCTATGACGTGGACCGGTATCTCTTGTGGCAGGCCGAGGCTGCAGAGCTACTGCCTGCCGGCTGGTTTTACGATCGTCTGGCCGAACGTCTGGCCCGCCGCGCCAACGATGGTCCGCTGGTATCCACGATTCAAGAGCGGGCCGCGGTACGAGGCGGTCGTCAATTTGTGTTGTTGCAGCGCGTGGCGCTTCTTGAGCTTGGCGCGATGGCCTTGGGCACCCTGGCCTTAGTGATGATGTGGTTGAAGCGGCATGATCTGTCCAGTTGTATCAGGCTCCATGAGCCGGGCGTGCCGCCGCCTTGGCCTGGCAGCGTCGGGGCCGCGGTGCTCCTCCGCGGCGGGGCGATCGGCGCAATGTGCACGGCGTTGTTTCTCCTCTATGCGCCACCGGACAATGTTTCACTCAGGGCCTTGGCCATTCCTCTGACGAATGTGCCGTTGCTCTTCTTGGCCTATCGGCATCTCTTCCGGCCGTCCGGCATGACCTTTGACGAAGGATTCGGTCTGAAAATCGGAGGGGCTCGTGTCGGCCGTCTGATGGCCGCAGTCTTGGCGCTGGTGGCAGCCGGGCTTTGGGGCGAGTGGGTGATGGATTGGTTGTCGGGGCCCTTTCATTTAACGAGCCACTGGACCGAATGGTTCGATGCAGATCTTGTGTGGGCCACGCCTTCCATGACGGCCGTGAGTGTCATCGAGTATGTGGTCTTTGCGCCGGTCTTTGAGGAGCTTGCCTTTCGCGGGATCTTGTTCGCGATCTTGCGTCGAAAGCTGTGTTTCCTGCCCGCGGCCCTGGTCAGCGCGAGTATTTTCGCCATTGCCCATGGCTATGGATTGGTCGGCTTCATCAGTGTGCTCTGGAGCGGTCTGCTCTGGGCTTGGATGTATGAAAAAACCGGGAGTCTGTGGCCTGGTATCCTGGCCCATGCCCTCAATAATCTGCTGGTTTGTCTCTCCGTCATGGCCCTCCTCCGCCTCTGACAGGGTTGTGAAAACGGCCCCCAACGTCGTTCTCGGCTTATCGCAATCCTCAACGTACCTTACGGGTACGCCTCCGGTTCCCTTTCGCCTGCGGCCTTGCTGGATGACCGTTTTGACAAGCCTGCTTACAATTGTGGTTTTGCTAATTCAATGAGGTCAAGAGCTTGGTAGAGGTCCGGGTGCTTCAGTTCATAGCCAAGTTCTGCTCGGAGCTTGGCATTGCTGATTCGTTTCCCCGGTGAAGGGTCTCCGGTTACGGATTTCGAGTTCACGCCCCAGCGCTGCTGGGCCGTTTCGCAGATCTCGTTCCAGGTATGGGGTTGGCCGTCGCTGACGTTGTAGGCTTCGCCAGGCTGGCCCTGTTCCAGCGCCACGAGGCAGATGGCTGCCAGGTCTTCTCCATGAATCAGGTTCACGTATTTCTTCGAGGGGCCGACGCGGCCCTGTGTGATCCAATTCAACGGGTTTCTGCCTGGCCCATAGATGCCTGCCACGCGCAGCAGGATGGCGCCGAACTCATGGCGTAAATATTCTTCCCCCTGCACCCGTGGTTTGGTTGGGTCGATCGGGGCAGATTCGTCGATCCAGGATGGGGGATAGTCGGTGGAATCGTCGGGGACCTCGTAGGCGGAGGTGCTGCCAAGTACGACGAGGCGGTTGAATCGTGAGCGCTGCGTCTTGGCCCAGGCCTGAACTGCTGCTAAGGGGCTGGCAGGAAAGCACCAGATGAGGTCGGCTCCAGCCGGCAGGCGCTCCCAGGTCGCAGGACGGGCCAGATCGAATTCTAGACGCTGGGGAAGTGGTACCGTTGCAAGTTGCTGTGCCGGATTCCGGCTGGTGCCCCAGGTTGTGGTCCCTCGCTGGAGGGTCAATGGCAAGATGAACCGGCCCGTATAGCCGCAGCCGAGGATGATCACAGGCCGATCTCTTTGGCCAGGGTGCGAAGGATAGTTGTTCTGTTGGTTCACCAACCTGGGAGGCCTTTCCGAAGAACGAGAGAGGCTCATGAAGTCCTGCTGCTAGAGCTGGCAACGTTGGATTGAGGCTTCCTCTGCTATTAGCGAACGAGCATTCGCAATTGGTCAAGCTGGATTTCGTGATCTGAGTCGGTGAGCGTCTCGAACGATTCCTGAGCTTTTGCGTGAAAGATTGACTGTTGGGCGACCGGGACTCCTAAGAGGGTGGCGAGCGACGCCACATATTCCCCCTCCCCTCGCGCCAGATCCTGCTCTAGATTCGCTCGATTTAAGGTCGTGAAGGCGGTGAGTTTATGTTCCGGGTGCAGGAGGCCATCTTCGGTGAACCAGGTGCGACCGGACGTTGTGCCTGTGACGTTGGACGTGGTATCCGTGCTTTCTTTGAACGTAGCCTTGAGGCTGCAGCCTGATGCGGACAGGATCAGCAGCGTGCTGCAGGTCAGCAACCATGTCCATCGTGTCAGTCGCATCGGAAGATCTCCTGGGTATGGCAGGGTAAGGCTCCCTGCATCGTTGTTCGGCCGCACTATACACCGCGTGAAATGTCACCTCAAGTTTCGTGTGACCAGCACCGATATCACTCATGAGCCTCTTGAGGCTGGAGCCTGGTTTCACTAGCCGGGACAGGCTGAAAGGTGAGTGAGGAGCGATGGGCAAGGAAAAGACGACGGCTGTTTCACTGTCCAAGGCTCAGTGATTCACTCGTTGTGGACCATCAACGATTTCGTGGGCAACGTAGTTTTCCTGTGACTTTCTAGGGCAACAGCGTCAGCCACAGGGCTGGCGTCAAGTGATACGGCGAGGCGTGGGTATTCCATGCCTCGCCGTTGTCGTTTCAGTAGTCGTGCGTGCGGTCAGTACCCCGTGAACAGAAGAAATGATCCAGGGGCTCTTGATGTGCCAAGACAGCTGTGAATAAGTGTCTGGTGGGGGCTATTTTATTTGAATCCATTCAACAGCTCTTGTCTCTTATGCTGTGCCGGAGGAATCGTTCATTGAGGGGGAAAGAGGCATGGAATCGCAAGATTTAATTCGTATCGGTTCGTATTTGTCTGTGCTGGGCGTCATGGCCACGTGGGAACTGCTGGCGCCGCGCCGGACGCTGACTGCTTCGAAGCTCTGCCGGTGGGGTGGGAATCTCACGATCGTGGTCTTGAATACGATGATCGCCAGGCTGTTGTTTGCGGGAGGCGTCGCGGCGACGGCGGTGATGGCGCAGGAGCATGGCTGGGGCCTGTTGAACTGGGTCGATTGGCCGGTCTGGCTGGAACTGGGCCTGGCGGTGGTGCTGCTCGATCTGGTGATCTACTGGCAGCATCAGGTGTTTCATTGGGTCCCGCTTCTTTGGCGGTTTCACATGATGCATCACTCAGACCTGGATTTGGATGTGTCTAGCGGGGTGCGGTTCCATCCGGTGGAGATGGTCATTTCGCTGCTGGTGAAGAGCGCGGCAGTGCTGGCCTTGGGGGTTGCTCCTTTGGCGGTGGTCGCCTTTGAGATCGTGCTGAATGGCACGGCCCTGTTCAATCACAGCAATGTGAGGATTCCCTTGAGCATCGAGCCGGTGCTTCGGTGGTTCATTGTGACTCCGGACATGCATCGCATCCACCATTCGGTGGACCCGC
>JAPLLI010000123.1 GCA_026387615.1 Nitrospirota bacterium | reverse complement strand
CGCTGACCTTGGTCAAGGCCGCAGTCAACGTCGTCTTGCCGTGGTCCACGTGGCCGATCGTCCCGATATTCACATGCGGCTTCCGCCGCTCATACTTCGCCTTCGCCATACCGTACTCCCTTTCTAAAAATCACCAGAGGTACCACCCCGCCGCGCCCACCTACCGTGAGCGCTTCAGGTCAAGCAAGCTCCGCTTTGGAGCCCACGACGCGGATCGAACGCGTGACCTCGTCCTTACCAAGGACGTGCTCTACCAACTGAGCTACGTGGGCCATCACTGCATGCCTTCTCCCGTCGCGTCCATCGTAGTCGCTCCGAATCGAGCAGGCTCGGGTTGGAGCGGGCGATGGGATTTGAACCCACGACAGCCAGCTTGGAAGGCTGGAACTCTACCACTGAGCTACGCCCGCCCGTCGCCTCCCCACACTACTCTCCGCCGCACAGTTCCAAACTCCGTCCTCAATCAAGCCCCGGGCCCCACACACTTAACAATGTGGTGGGCAGGCAAGGATTCGAACCTTGGAAGCCGATGGCAACAGATTTACAGTCTGCCCCCTTTGGCCACTTGGGTACCTGCCCGAAACGCCCCGAACGACAAATCCATAAGCACTTTTATCGACTTCTTCTTCATCGCATGATGCGGAAAGAAGAGTAAGCTGGTCCACGCACTTCTCCTGCCTCCTTATAAATAAGGATTAAAGCGGGGAAATGCGGGCACAGCCTTGTTCAGGAAACGCTCGATTCTATTGATCAAGTACGGCGAAGTCAAGGCCCAAAATTAAGTTGGTCTCGTTTTTCCTCCAGCCACGCCCCACAAGCGAACTCCGTCATCGACCCTCTTCCGTTTTTTTCGACCCACCCTCGCGACCAGCGCCACGGCCAAACGCGAATCCCCCATCTACTATATATCATCACCGTTTCAATGCGTTACGCGAGCAGGTGGATTGCTGCGACATTGACCAGGCCGGTCTTCTTTCTGCCACGATCCTGAGAATGCATCTATTGCACGAGCGAACAAGCCTGGGGAGACCCCCATCACATCCCTCATCAACACCGCCGCCTCCTGTGATGACAAGCGCGATGCGGCAGCCAGGTATCGTTTGTGCGCCACAACCCTCTCATCTGGACTTTCCGGCTCGTAATACCCGCGCAGAGCCCCTTCACGATCGGCAACCCTGAGACGGCGCACCCATTCGCTCTGACTCTTCCCTGGTCGCTGAATCGACTGTCCTGCGCCAGGCGCCAACTCCAACTGGTTCCACACCATCCATCCGACAAACACGGCCCAGGTTTCGTTGAGCGCCTCCCAGGATTCGCGTTCACTCAAAAACCGCTCCTCAGTTTCGCCCTTCCGCTGCACAACCGGTGTGATGAGCACCGATCCATACCGGCAATCCTGCTGCGCCTTCGCGAAAGCGAGCACTGGGTCTGGCGACACGGCAGCTGAGGCCTGGGCTACCGTGACCAGATAATCAACATAGGCATGAAACAGTTCGTGGTAGAGCGTTTCGATCTCGACATGGGTGAGCCGCCCAAGCGGACGCAACGTGGCGCCCGCCCCATTGAACGACAGGGCGCGATTGAGCACCATCCGATGCTCCCCGAGGTGATACTCGGCGGCATAGGTCCGCAAATCGTCGAACTCAAACTGCACAAAACTTGGCGGGACCGCGTTGAGAAACTTCACCGGAAGACCGAGCTGATGGGCCTCACCCAGCAGCTGCGTCCACATGCGACCAGCCGATGCCGGCCGCTCTTCCGGCAGTCCCACATTCGGGGCAAGAAGCAGTCCGCCCACAAGAAGAGCCATCGCGGCCACTCGACGCAGCACATACACCATGCTATTGATCCACTTCGACGCTGCGAGGACTATGGCCCATGCTCTCAGTCGCACCTAACGATCATCGCGCGAATACCAGTCCGGCCGCCCACCTTCTTCCATCAAGGCCAGCTGATCCAGCAGCGCAGGCGACACAGGGTCCAGAAATCGTGATGGCTTCGAGAGCACCATACCGCTCCCCCGATCAAACACATTGATCGGATAGGTGAGATAGAGATGCCGCTTGGCTCTCGTCACGGAAACATAAAACAACCTCCGCTCTTCCTCCAGCTCCTCAGCCTCAGCAAACGAGTACACGGACGGAAACCGTCCATCCACGACCCACATGACGAACACACATTGCCATTCCAGCCCCTTAGCCGAATGAATCGTGGACAGCACGAGCCGTTCGGTATCTCGATCCGAGGCCTCACCGCCAGCGGCACTTCCATCCGGCGGATCCAACGCCAGATCGGACAAAAACGTTTCGAGCTCCTGATACCGCTCCGCAATCGTCTGCAAATGATCCAAATCCCTCATGCGCTTGGGATAGTCGTCATACTGCGCCTTAAAAATCGGCAGGTAATATTCAGCGATATGATTAACCAGATGTGCCGGCCGCAGTTCTCCCGCCCCGGCCAGACTTTCGAGCGTCAGGGCCAAATCCTTGAGCCCTTTGCCCGATCGCCCCGTCATCTCACGGAGAGCCTGATAGGGATTGCCAGATTTCACGATCGCGGCCATGACGTCCTGCGCTTTTTTAGGCCCCACGCCCTCGATGAGCATCAACACGCGATGCCAGCTGACGGCATCCAAGGGATTCGCCACCACGCGCAAGTGAGCCAGCAGATCCTTTACATGCGCCGTTTCGACAAACTTACCCCCGCCACGCTTGATAAAGGGCAGGCCATGACGCGAGAGCTCGATTTCCAGGTCGAACGAATGAAAGCTCGACCGGAACAGCACCGCCATTTCACTGAGCGGAACCCCTTCCTCCCGCAGCTCCAAAATCTTCTGCGCAATGAAGCGCGATTGGGCATTCTCTGCCCCCGCTTCCACCAAGGTCGGCAACGGCCCGTCCAGTTTCCTCGTAAACAGGCGCTTGGTATATTTCTCCGTCGCTTCTTCAATAATGGCGTTCGCCAGGTTCAAAATCGGCTGGGTGCTGCGGTAGTTTTCTTCGAGCTTATAGATTACGGTGCCGGGGACCAGCGACGGGAACTCCATAATATTCTTGAAGGTCGCGCCGCGGAACGCATAGATCGATTGCGAATCATCGCCGACGACCATGACGTTCTGATGCGTGGAGGCCAGATGCCGGATGATATCCGCCTGCAAGCGGTTGGTATCCTGATACTCATCCACCAGAATATAGCGATACAGAGATGAGATCGCCCGCCGGACCGATTCATCCTCCATCAAGAGCTGCCGCAGCAGCACCAGCAAATCGTCGTAGTCCACCAGCTTGTCCCGACGCTTCGACGCCCGATACCCCTGCTGCAACTGGCCCAACGCCTCCAGATGGTCCGCGAAGTGATTGAACTCTTCGATCACGATCTCGTCGAGCGGACGCAGCGTATTCTCGGACTTGCTGAACATCTCCGCAATCGTACCCTTGCGGGGAAACCGCTTGTCCTTTTCGTGCAGACCCAGTTGCGCGCGAACCAGGGCAATCAAATCCTCCGCGTCGCCCCGATCGAGGATCGTAAAGTCCGGCTCCAGTCCGATGGATCGCCCATAGCGCCGGAGCAACATATTGGCCACGGAATGGAACGTGCCGCCGCGAACCCGCTCACTGCGGACGCCAATCAGCTCGCCCGCCCGTTCGAGCATCTCCTGGGACGATTTTCTCGTAAACGTCAGCAACAAAATGTGGGCGGGCTCGATCCCCGAGTCGATCAAGTAGGCGACACGATAGACCAGGGTCCGCGTCTTTCCACTTCCGGCGCCGGCAATGACCAAGGCCGGCCCTTCGCCCGCCGTCACCGCCGCAAACTGTTGGGCGTTCAGCGCCGCCGCATAGTCAATAGAAAGCGCAGCAGCCGGCCCTTGATCCGGCGACCGTTTCAATACATAGGGGGTGATGTCTCGGTTCATGCAAGCAGCTCGTGAGGTGGTCGGGCTGTATAGCACACTGCGGTAGCCCTTTCAAACGAGCCACAGGCCCGGCAATGCTTCACCGATCTATTCATCTACTACGCAAACGGCCCTTGGAGACAGAGTGGGAACCTGTATATAATGTCGCTTCTTTCTTTGTGAGGTCATTGTGGGAACGTCGAAAAATCCATACAGCGAACAACTCCGCGGGATCGCCGAATTAATCCTGGCCGTCGCGGGCGAATCCGTGACCGTCATGAAACGGAACGCCCCCGAACGGGCCCTGAAATTGAAACGCCACGATGAATGGGAGATCTACCTTGAATTTCTCAAGGTCATGTTCAACCTCACCGACCGGCTCTCCATCTTGTTCTTACCGATCAAAGAACAACCGCAGTTCATGGACAGTCTTGAGGACGCCGTCACCCTGCAATTGAAACAGGTGCTCGAGCCGGCATTCGGCTCCGGCGCCGACCAAACGGAAATCATGCTCACCGTCGGCGCAGCAGTCGGGGAAAGTCGGCAGGCCTATGAGCGCTACCGGTTCCTGGTCACCGAAAACAATCCCGCAAAAGACGAAATGTTGAAAGACTTTGGTGGACGAGTCGCTGAAGCCATGGGCATCGCCGGCAACGCACAAGTCTCGTCGGCCGCCACGCTCTGTGCGAGCGCCGTCATTCCTGCCATCAAAGCGATCTTAGCCGGAGAGGCGCCCCCGGCCACCGCAGGCGAAACCGCCACCCCGGCAACCGATGCCGCGGCCGCCTCACCAGCGCCCGCCACGCCACCGGCACCCCAGGGGCCGACCGGAACTGAAATCAAACTGGTCAGCGTGATGTCGACCGTCACAGGGGAGGAAGTTGAAACTCGCTGGGGACTGCACCCGCGATTCCGGCAAGATCTCCCGTCTGACGATGCCCAACAACTCACCAAACTGATGAATCGAGTGTCGAAAATTCTTGGCGAGCGCTACGCCTCCGTGGCCTTCTCCGACGAATGGACGTCCTGGCATAAAGCCGGTCACGCCTGATCGCTCTCACCCGTCACACGTCGGCCGGTTCCTCACGACACCGCCGACTCCGCGCCAGCAATTGGGAGGTGCAGTGGATATCCCGCAAACAGCAGACGGTGTGCCGACTGATATTCCAACAGGGCTCTCACGTCTCACGGAATTGGCTCATAACCTCTGGTGGAGTTGGACCCCGGAAGCCCGTCGGCTGTTCCAACACATCGATCCAACCCTCTGGCTCTTGACGCATCACAACCCCGTCAAACTATTGGCCGACGTCAGGCCTGACCGGCTCAGACACCTCGCCCAAGATCCCTCGTATATGCGGCAGTACTCAGCCGCCCTCAAAATATTCGACGCGTATCGCCAGAACAACCACAGCTGGTTTAAAACAACGCACGGCGATTTAATCGCCCCGACTATTGCGTATTTCTCGGCGGAGTTTGGCCTGCATACGTCCATCCCGATATACAGCGGAGGCCTGGGTGTTCTCGCCGGGGACCATTGCAAGGAGGCCAGTGATCTCGGGGTGCCGTTAGTGGGCATCGGATTCATGTATCCACAGGGCTATATTCGCCAGAGGATCACGCCGGAAGGCTGGCAGGAAGCGGTCTACGCCCCATTCAACCG
>JAPLLI010000140.1 GCA_026387615.1 Nitrospirota bacterium | reverse complement strand
GAACGTGGCGGTATTCTCCGCCGCCTGCTGCGGCAGCTGGAGCTCCTCCACCCGCTGAGGGGTCAGGGCGAGACAGATCAATCCACGGGCATGTTTGGCCATGAAATTGACGGCCTGGGGCGTGATGTGTTCGGCGGCAATCACGAGATCGCCTTCGTTCTCACGATCTTCATCATCAACGAGGATGATGAATTTCCCCTTTTTGATGTCCTTGATGGCGTCTTCGATACTGTGAAATGGAGAGGTCATAACTTTAATGGTGACTGTCCGATGGTTAAGGTTCAGCGAATGATCAATTTATCATTTAACATTGCACATTTAACATTGTTTTTTTGGCCCCTACTGTCAACGGGGGAAGCAGCCCGGCGCATCCCTGGGACCGATGACTCGACGTGCTCGTCGCTCTGCCAGCAACACCGTGCCCCAGGCACAGGTTGCGGCCACAGCAAACAGCCACAAGCCGGTCCGGTAGGAGCCGGTCACCTCTTTCAGCGTGCCCAGCCAAAGGGGAAACAGAAAGCCTCCGATTCCGCCTGCCGCCCCCACGACACCCGACGCAAGCCCCATCTGTTTCGGGAAACACTCTGACGCCAGCTGCAACACGACCCCATTGCCGACCCCCAGGGCTCCCACGGCCACCACGGCCAGCAGAATTGCCACCCTGGCATCGGTCACGTCGCCGAGTGCCGCAAAGACCCCCACGACCAGGGGCAACGACAACATGAGGGTCCGCAGACCGCCGATCCGGTCTGCCGCATGACCTCCCAGCGGACGAATAAAGCTGCCCACCAATCCGCACAGAGCGGCAATCGAGCCGGCGGCGATCCCATCCACGCGATATTGCTCGCGGAACACCAGCGGAACAATACTACAGAACCCAACGAACCCACCGAACGTCACAGCATAGAGTCCGCAGAGCCAATAGGCCTTCGGCTGCCGCATCATCAGCGCCACACTATGCCACCAATGGGTATCCCGTTCGGCTCGCCGGCTCTGCCGATCGTCACGCACGAGAAACACAAAGACCGCCAAGGCCAGCACAATCGGCAACAGCATCCACCCGAACACGTCGTGCCATCCGCCTGTCGCCGCAATCCGTGGCGCAGAAAAGAGAATCACCATGGTGCCGACATTGCCCGACGCGACGATGCCCAACACCAGTCCTTGATGGGCCGCTGGATAGGTGCGGCTCGCCAGGGGCAAGGTCACCGCAAAGCTCGCCCCGCCGATCCCAAGCAAGAACGCCATGAGCAGCAACTCGGCATAACCCTGAACGCCTAGCCATCCCCATGAGACGACCGCCAGCTCGCCCACCAAAATGAGCACTCCCGTGGGTTTCGCCCCATACCAATCGCTGCTCCAGCCGGCCACCACACGAAGCAGCGCGCCGCTCAATAAGGGAAGCGACAACACCAGCGCCGTGTCGGCCTGGCTGAGCTGGAGGTCCTGAGCAAGGGTCAGGCTGAGGGCTCCCATCAGCAGCCACACCATAAAACTGACGGTGAGGTGCAGCCAGGCACCGATCACGCTCGGCCAATGGCCGCGGGTTAATGCGAGAAACATCTCGATCATCACAATCAACAACCTTCCCAATCCAATGAGCCGACCACTATAGGGGACCGGCTTTCATCCGTGCAAGGGAACACCTCGGGATAGCCGAGCAAGACTGGCGGGACGGGCGAGACGGATGGGGGTTCGAGGTTCGCAGTTCGAGGTTAAGAAACGTTGAACCCAGAACCTCGAACTTCCGATCGCGCCTGTCGCGCGATCGAACGGCTGGCGGACTTTTCCAGCGCCCTCCTGAAAATTCTATGGTATTCTCGCTGGATATGGCTTCGCGCAAAAAAGATCTCGACGAAGAACCGATCGAGCCGGAGGTCTTAGAGCCCTCCGAAGAAGAAATCGCCGGGATCAGCCCGCCACCTGAAATACTGCACGACACAGCAACGGACGGCCGACAGGCTTCCGATATCACAGCCGTGGCGCCGGTCACGGCACTCCAGCAATACCTGGCCGAAGTCCGTCGCTACCCCTACCTCTCCAAAGAAGAAGAACTGCGCCTGTTTCATGAATACCGAACCAACGGGGACCGTGAAGCCGCCGTGAAGCTCATCATGGCCAACCTGCGGGTCTCCCTCTCGATTGCCGCAGAATATCTCCATACCGGCGCCGATCACATGGACCTCATTCAAGAAGGCAACGTCGGGTTGATGCATGCCATCAAAAAGTTCGACCCCTCGAAGAACGTGCGCTTTTACGCCTATGCCGCCTGGTGGTCCCGCGCCTATATCCTGCGTTACCTGCTGAACACCTACCGCCTGGTCAAAATCGTGACGACTCAAGATCAACGGAAGCTGTTCTACAACCTCAAAAAAGAGAAGGCGAAGCT
>JAPLLI010000164.1 GCA_026387615.1 Nitrospirota bacterium | reverse complement strand
CGGGCATCAAGCCCCCTCCATTCGGAATGACATCACTGAGGTGCGCCTCACGTCTCCGTGAGGAGAAGGCGTCCCCCCTTCCCCGCGGGAGAAGCGTCTCCATCCACCAGCCACCTTCTCGCCGTGGAGATGGGGATCGTGTCTCAACCCCATCGCCGCCACACCCGTGTCGTCGTCCCACGTTCCGCCTTCGACCTGACTTCAAGGTAAGGATGGACACGATTCCGCATGAACCAAGAGCGTGATTTGAGCGAATGTTGTGTAAATAGCTATAGTTGACAGTATTCACAACCTCGTGCATTAAGTTTCCATGCCTGCCATCACTCATCCGCAGATGGTGAGGAAAGCGGCGGAACGCCTTCCTCGGTTGCTGGAACGCCCTCATGGCGTTCGCGTCCGCGAAAAGGAAGGCCCGTGCTCCATGCAGGGCGGGCCACACGCTGACCTCGTCCTCAAGATCGGGGCTTCAACCTTCGTGGTGGAGTGCAAGACGGTCGCGAGCACCGCAACCATCGCGGCGGCCATTCACCAGATCCGCAGTTGCGCGGCACGCCTGGGTGCCAAGGCCATCCCCGTGATCGTAGCTCCCTACATGGGAGAAGCCGGGGCGCGCCTCTGTGAGGAAGCCGGGATTGGCTGGTTCGATCTTTCCGACAACGCCCATCTTGAAGGGCCAGGGGTACGCATCCACATCGAGGGCAAACCCAACGCCTTCAAACAGACGGGGCGACCCGCCAGCGTGTTTGCTCCGAAAAGCGCCCGAGTTGCCCGCTGGTTCCTGATGCATCCCGGCGAAGGCCTTCCCTTGAAGGAGATCGTCCTCGCGACCGGCCTCGACAAAGGTTTCGCCAGCCGAATCCTCCGACGGATGGAGGAACAGGATCTCGTGATCCGCGCTCCCGACGGCGTTTTTCGTCTTCGCAGCTTCGACACGATGCTGGAAGCATGGCGTGAAGCCTACGACTTTTCGCGCCACCAGATCGTTCGTGGCCATTTTCCCGCACGGTCGGGCGAGGAGGCTGTACGCCTCGTGGCGGATGCGCTTGGCCGAGGAGAAATACAACATGCCGTCACCGGCCTTGGCGCGGCATGGCTCATGACCCACTTCGCCGCGTTCCGTCTCGTGACGCTCTACGTAAGCGACCTCCCTGACGAAGAGTTGCGCCGGAAAATTGGCTTCCATGAGGAAGAACGGGGAGAGAACCTCTGGCTTGTGGTTCCCAATGACGAAGGGGTCTTTCAGGGGATGTCTGAGCGCGAGGGAGTTCCGTGCGTTCATCCCGTGCAAGCATGGCTCGACCTCAAGGGTCATCCCGAACGAGCGGCGGAGGCCGCGGATTCGCTGCGACGACAACTGATGGAGAAATCTTCCCATGCCTGAAAAGCCGTCAAACTCGGATGCGCTTGATGGAGATTCGACCCGGTAACCCATCTGGCGGTAGGCGATCAACCGCTTGCGGTGCATGCTCATGGTGAGGGCGTTCGCGGGTTCGATGTAGTCGTAGATCACCACGTCGCGTTTGCCCTCGAACGAACGGTGAAGGCGACCCGCGTACTGAATGAGGCGACCCTTGAAGGAAAGCGGCATTACTGCATAAAAAGGATTTTCTGCAGGCCATCCTTTCGCGTCGGCGTCGCCGTGAGGCCGAGGATGTAGCGGGCGGAACATGCCTTGAGGATGTCCCCCTGCCAACCGTCCCCATCGAAGTCCGCGGCGAGGAAGATGCAGGTATTGTCTTCCCGAATCGCATACGTCCCGATGGTTTGCTGGCCTCTGAGATGGTCGAACGCGGCTTCTCGATCGAGCGGCGGGAAACTCTGGCGCCGGCATTCCGAGCATTTGACCTTGGGCTTCTCGCAGAGGCCACGCACCCACTCGTTGCGACAGGCCGGCGCGTAGCCCTTTTTACCGGTCCGAGAATTCTCCCAAAGGCGTGGATACACGGATTCGCGGGCGCGGAACAACTTGAGAAACAGGTCCGCCTTCTCGACGGCACTTTTGGGAAGCTCTTGGGGAGAAGCGGGCGTCTCAACGGCTGTGAGTCTCCCGAGTTCTTCGGACAACACCGCACGCTCAGCCTCCATAGCGGCAAGGCGAACTTCGATTTCCCTGATCCGATTTGCACTCATCCGGTGGCGTTCAATCCATGACCATCGAGATCCTGCCAAACCAACGGCGGCCAATGGAATCCCCATCATTCGGAGATGGAAATCATGGCAGCCGAGCACGTTGGCATGCGGCTCAACCTTGCATTTGAGGTGCGCCCCACTTTTCCGTGAGGAAAAGGCATCTCTACCCGTTCGTCCGGGGTTGAGATGAGGGGATGCCCCCTTCACCAGGAGGTCACCATGAACTGGTTGACCCATAACTTGACTCATACTTGACCTATCTTGTAGGCTCTGCGCCATGAGCTACGAGCCCACGTTCAAGATCACCCCCGCCCTGTTGGCGCGGGTGGAAGCCATCGCGGCGACGCGAGAGCGGATCATGAGCGCGACCATCGCCCTGCCCTGGGTACCCACCCTGCAAAAGGACAGCCGTGCCCGAAACGTCCACTCATCCACAGCCATCGAGGGCAATCCGCTCACGCTGGAGCAGGTGCGGGCGGTCGAAGAAGGCCGCGAACTGGCGGGGGTGGGGACTCGCGCACAACGGGAAGTGACCAACTACTTCGCGGCACTCCGCCACATCGAAAAGCAGGCCAGCAAAAAGGCCCTTTCCCACGAGGATATCCTGACGCTCCACAAGATTCTTGCCGGGCAAGTGATGGATCAGGGCGACGCCGGGCGGTACCGCATGATTCGGGTGCGGGTCGGTCCCTATTCGCCCCCTCCGCCCTCGGAAGTTTCGGGCCTGATGTTTGAACTCCTGGAGTGGTGGAACAAGAAGTCGGCACCCCTGTCGCCGGTACTGAGTTCGGCCATCATCCATTACCGCTTCGAGGCCATTCACCCGTTCGCGGACGGGAATGGGCGCACCGGGCGGGCGCTGGCATTGTGGGAGCTCTACCGGCGCGGGTTCGACACGCACCACATCTTCTCGGTGGACGAGTTCTACTGGGAAGACCGCCCGCGCTATTATGCCGCCCTGCAAGCGGTGCGGACACAGGGGGAGGATTTGACCGGCTGGCTGGAGTACTGCGCCGAAGGTCTGGCGCTCACTCTGGAGCGGGTCTGGAAGCGCATCCAACAACTGTCCGTGCAATCGCGTGGGGGAAAACTGGTTTTGCGCCCTCGGCAAGAGAAGTTGCTTCAACTGCTACGGGACCGCGGCAGCCTCACCCCCCGTCAGATCTGGGTCGCATTGTAGGTCTCGAAGCAGGGGGCGTTGGACCTATTGCGCCCGCTGATAGAGGCCGGGCTGATCAAACGGGAGGGCACCATCAAATCCGGTAAGTACCGGCTGGCCTGATCACGGTTTAGATAAAAGAACCGCCCTTTGATGAAAACACAACCGCTCTGCCATCGATGCGAACACCGGGCCAGGTTCCTCGAGTTTGGGTTCGGCCCCAGATACGAGTGCAAGCAGGCGGGAGCCATATCCTGCTGCTACATGTACCAGCCTGTAATCCCGCTGGCGTTACGGAAGATCAAGGGAGACAAGCGCCCCTTGGGAGCCCCGGCGATGATCAGCCCGAGAACCACCGGCGAGGCTCTGGTCGAACCCAAGTTGCGGGGCAGGATCAAGAAGAACCTCCTCGTCCAATGGTGGGAACCCGCCACTGGAAAGAGCGACCGTGGAAGGAGGCGAACGGGCTCATCAATCCCCACTCGTGGCAGGAGGAAAGCAGCTTCCGCTCGTAGGGCACGTCAAGGATCCGTGCGCCCCGTCCACATCCCCTGACGCCCCCTTCGCTTTTTGGTGAAGTAACCTCCCTGTTCAGAGGCGATTCCCATGAGCTTGAAACGGGATGCACGTCGGTCTTTCATACCTCAGAATCCTTACATTCAATGTAAGGATT
>JAPLLI010000118.1 GCA_026387615.1 Nitrospirota bacterium | reverse complement strand
CTGCGCCTCACTCCTCCTTTATCCCGTCAGACGATGATGTGGTCCATTGCGCCGGATACAACGAGGCGACCCTGTTGGAGTTGCCGGACGGGCGGATCCTGGCCGTGTTGCGTCAGCAGGGGGTTGAAGGGCAAACGAGAGATCTGCACCGGTCGCTCTCATGCGACGGAGGCCAGACCTGGTCTGCTCCTGAACGTATGGCTCTCTGGGGCACCTCTCCTTCGCTGCATGTGGGGCCATCGGGCGAGATCATTCTGGGCTATCGCAACCATCTGGGCAATCCGCAGGGGCTGACAGAGCCGGGGGTCGGCCTTAGCTTCAGCCTGGATGGGGGAGACCATTGGGTTGGCCATAGGCTCCTGGAGGACCCCCAGGGCCACAGCTACGGCCATGAATTCGAGGCAGGTTACCCGGCCTTTCTGGATATAGAGGGAGGCAAGGTTCTTGTGGTGTTCTATAGTTACGATCCCGCCCTCAGTTCGCCTCGGTATCTCGCCGCTAATGTATTGCATTTTTCAGGCGCATAGGCTGAAGGCTGAAGGCTGAAGGCTGAAGGTTGAAGGCTTCCATTGGATAGGTCCGCGGCGCACGTTCGACGTTCGATGTTCGAGGTTTTCGGAACTCTGAACCTCGAACTGTGAACATCGAACCTCGTCCGTCTTGCCTGTCCCGCTAGTCTTGCTCGCCACCTCGCGCGCTGAATCAATCTCCACGAACGGTCACTAACCTATAGCACCGTCTTTTTTACTCCCTGCCGCTCAAGTCCGCTGAGGCATCTTCCGATATACAGGCCAAGGAAGCTTACGATCACAGGGAAAGGAGGCATTCCAAGATACGCATGGGCTCGCGGTGCCGAGACGGGTTGATTCAAGCCGACGACATGGATGTTGCGGCAGTGGTGTGTTCGTAGTGTCTATGTCACGGAGGAATTTCCAATGTCTTTAGCTATCAATACCAACATCCCCAGTTTGACCGCGCAACGGAATTTGGGCTTGAACAACGACATGTTGTCCAAGTCGTTAGAGCGTTTGTCATCCGGTCTCCGGGTGAACCGTTCTTCGGACGACGCAGCCGGTCTGTCCATCGCCACCAAGTTGAGCATGCAGTCACGCGGTCTCCGCGTGGCCGTGCGAAACGCCGGTGACGCCGGTTCCTTGGTGAACACGGCGGAAGGCGCGTTCAACGTCGCCACCAACATCATCGGACGGTTGCGTGAATTGGCCGTGCAGTCGGCCAGTGATACCAACACCTCTTCGGATCGTGCGACTTTGGCCGGTGAATCCAACCTGCTCGTCGCGGAGTTGAATCGCTTGGCCAGCACGACCGAGTTCAACGGCGCCTCGCTGCTGGACGGATCCTTTGCCTCAGGCAAGGTCCAGGTGGGCGCCAACGCCGACCAGACCATCTCCTTTTCGTTGGGCGACGTCCGGGCAGCCCAGCTCGGCAAGTTCGCAGCCTTCTCCGTGAACATCGCAGACGGGATCGGCAATGCGTCCGGCACCGGCAGCACGTTCAGCGGCTTCGGCAACCTGACGACTGGTGAGTTCACGGTCAACGGTCAGTTGACCGGCGCGACCGCCGTGACGGACGACCAGGTCTCGGTCCTGGAATTGTTCTACAAGAACAATCTGGGTACCTCCTTGGCCTTGGGCGATGGGACTCCGGCTTTCTCCGGGGTGACCGCTTCTAATGGCGCCTCCGTGATGAATTCGGCGGTGTATTCGACTGCGGCAAGCGTCGGGCTCTCTAGCGCGACAATTTCCGGTGTTGCCTCCGCCGCGATTTCTGGCGCTGGGGCTGCGACATCCATGGTGGAAGTGATCTCTACGGCACTCAGCAATGGTATGGCGGCGGCACTGTCATATGCGGTTTCTAATGGCGCGGCGCCCCTTTCTGCGGCTATTGCCGCAGGCGCATCCGTTGCCGCCGCTGCTGCGGGAACGGCTTCGACCGGCGCAGCAGCTTATTCGGCTGCGGCGTATTCCGCGTTGACTTCTATTCTGACATCGACCACCGGGTCTGGCGTCACCTCAGGTGCTGCCTCAGGTGCGACGTCTGCCACCACGTCGGCTGGCGGAGTGAACATTGCCTTTACCTTGGCAAGGGGGACAGGCGCACTCTATATCAACGGTACGGCGATCACGAGCTTGGCCAATAACGACGGTGCGTCGGCTTTTGCCGGGATCAGCGCGGCCTATACCACCAACAGCTCCTACGTGTCCGCCTTCGTCGCGAAGATCAATGCGGCGGGCATCACGAACGTGACGGCGCGGCAGGCTGCCGATGGTTCGACTTATACGTTGGTGGCAGCCAAGGGAGTGGATATCAAGCTGGCGTTCAGCAACGCAGTTGCTCTGTCAGTGGGCTCGATCTTGAGCAACGTGGGGCTGGTGAGTCAGGTGGTCGGTTCCGGGAACGCGACTACAGAAGTCAGTACGTATAACGGCCAAGCCGGCGCGATTTCCAAGGCTGCTGCTATCAACAGCGTCAAGGGCAAGTCCGGCGTGACGGCTGTGGCTGTGGCCAACGTGTATTCTCAGGCGACGGCCATTACGGCCGGCAATCTCGCAGCCAACGGTCTGACGATCAATGGCTATGCGATCGATGCGACGACCGGCATTACGGCCGGCGATGGCACCGGCGTCTTGCGAGCGGCGATCAACGCCAAGACCGGGAACACAGGGGTCACCGCCAGCGTGACGACCGGCGGGGCTTTGGTCTTGACGGCGAATGACGGGAGAAATATCTCCCTCGTGGCCAGCGAAGGCGCTGCCACCATTACCGCAGCCAACTCAGGGGTGAACCTCTACCGGGGCGCCATCAAGCTGACGTCGCAGAGCGACGTCAGCTTCTCCGGGGCGACCACGGACATCGGGTCGGCCAGCACGGCCACGCCCTACACGGCGGACCTGACCAACTCGGTGAGCGTGATGGACATCACCACGCAAGCCGGCGCCAATACGGCCATCATGACGCTGGACGCGGCCCTCGCGCAGATCAGCAAGGTGCGGTCCGACGTCGGAGCCTTGCAGAGCCGGTTGGACCTGACGACGCAAGCCCTGACCGTTTCGGCGGAGAATCAGGAAGCGGCGGCAGCCCGAATCAAGGACGCGGACTTCGCCTATGAAACGGCGCAATTCACGCGGAACCAGATCTTGGTGCAAGCTGGTACGGCCATCCTGGCCCAGGCCAACAAGACCGGTGAGACAGCGTTGCAGCTCCTCCGATAGGAGGCAACAGGGTAGGAGGCGCGGACCGAATGGTCCGCGCCTCCGTTCCTTCGTTCCGAACAGCCTTACGATAGGAACAAGATTGTGAAAATAAATAATAATTATTCGCCCCCTCCCGTTCCGCCCCCGACCGAGCGAGCCGGTGGAGGACAGAAGCCGGAACCGGCGCCAGTGAAGGCGCCAGAGCCTGTGGCCTCTGTGTCTCCGACCTATGACCTTCAGCTCCGGGTCGATAAGGAGACCAGCGAAATCACCGCGGTGCTCGTGAACTCACAGACCAGGGCCGTCATCCGGGAAATCCCAGCCAAAGAGATGCGCGCCGCCTCGGATGTGATTAGGAGCTTGATCGGACCGCTGATCAACAAGACCGCCTAGCAGGAGGCTGCCTGATGGCCGTGAGACGTGAAAGGTGAAATGTAAAACGCGAACATATGTAGTTACGCGTAAGTCGTAAGGCTTACATCTAAGATCTTCGAACCTCGTCCTCGCCGTCAGCCGTCATCGCTACTCTGCTTTCATCCTGTATCTTTTTTCTTCTACGTTTCACGTCCCACAGTTCACTCTTCCTATTCGGCTTTTTACCTTTTTACTTTTTCATTTTTCCTTTGCCTAGCACGGCACTTTCTGCCTACTGCAATCGCTATTCCAGAATCCATTAATGGCTCAAGATTTCACGCCCTGAGCCGATAAAGATGCAAAGGGGCGCATCATGACTATTTCCTCCTCCGGGCTTGTGTCCGGGCTCAATGTCGACCAGCTGGTTCAGCAAGTCCAAGACGCCCAAAAGCAACCCATCACGACCTTGCAGGCCAGGCAGGCGACCTACCAGAAGGAAATCGGCGCCATCCAGAGCGTCAGCACGAAGCTTTCCACCCTGTTGGCTGTAACCAGTTCCGTCAATAATCCCGCCAACTTTAATACGAACAGTGTTTCGGTCGGGAACACCGCTACGGGCGCTACGCTTTTATCGGCGACCGCCGATAGCACGGCTACGAATGGGACCTATGCGGTCTCGGTCAAGCAGTTGGCCAAGGCATCGAAACTGGCTGCCGCAGGGTTTGTCGATCAGAATGCCACGGGTGTCGCGAGCGCTGACGGGACTTTCAAGTTCAAAGTCGGCAATGCGGGGACTGAGTACAGTGTCGGCGTTTCTGCCGGCACAACCTTGCAGGCTCTGCGGGACTCGATCAACGCGACAGGGGGGACAGTCACCGCCACGATCATCAACGACGGGACCGGATCCAACCCCTATCGGCTTATCTTGACGGCCAATACGAGCGGTGGATCGAACAGCATCGCCATCACGAACAATGACACTTCCTTGGATTTCACGAACAAGAAGGTCGAGGCGGCCTATGCCTTTACGGGAAACAGTTACGCCGGCACGGTCACGTCGAATGCCGGCAATAACTATACAGGCTCGACCAGCAAGACTTTCCTGATCCAGGCTGTGACCGGTGGGGCGCCTGGGGCCGCCACCTACAAGTATTCCATTGACGGTGGTCTGACCTATCTCGGCTATGGCGGGGCCGCCTACAGCGCGACAGCCGGAACCGACATTTCCGGCGGCCCCATTACGGCAGCCGCTGTGGCGACCGCGATCGGCGGCACCGCTGGCGCTAGCGAAGGTGTCACGGTCGGCTTCGGGGCCGGCACGATGGTCGCGGGCGACCGGTTCTCCGTGGATGTGTTCGCGCCCACCTTTCAGACAGGCCAGGATGCCGTGGTGGTCGTGGATGGCACGACCTATACCAAAGCGACTAACAACGTTGCGGACATCATTCAAGGCGTGACCTTGAATCTGCAGCAGGCGGATTCAACGAACGGCGTGAACGTGACGGTCACGTCCGATGCTTCTGCCGCGGTGGCGAAGATCAAGAATTTCGTGACGGCCTATAACGACTTCAATACCTTTCTGAACGGGCAGCTCAATTACGATCCGACGACCAAGCTAGCCGGTCCGTTGCTCGGTGACCCGGCTGTGCGCGCGATCCAACGTCAGTTAAAGGATGTTGTGAGCGGTCAGATTCCCGGACTGACCACGGGCAAGGCCAACCTCTCTCAGATCGGGATCACGTCCAATAGTAAGACCGGCGCCCTCACGGTCAATGATACGATTTTGTCCTCTGCCATCAGCTCCGATCCGACTGGTGTGCGGCGGCTGTTCCTCGGGATCGGCACGCCCAGCAACAGCGCCATCACGTTCCTCGGCTTGACCAGCAAGACCGAGGCTGGCTCCTATGGGATCAATATTGCCACGGCGCCTCTCAAGGCTGTGCTCGGAGGGGCTTCGTCGACCTTTCAGGACCTCTCCACGACCGGACTGACGAACCCGGAGTCACTGAGTTTTTCCTATAGCGGCGATTACGCCGCCACGATTCCGACGACCACGTCCTTCAACGTCACGCTGAGCGCCGGCTTGAAAGTCAACGACATCGTCAGCGCGCTGAACAGCTCGTTTTCGACCAATGGCGTTGGGCTTTCCGCGTCCAGCGACAGCGGCAAGCTTAAAATCACGTCGAAGGACTATGGCGCAGACGTTCATTTTACGGTTGTGTCCGATCAGGCAGGCGTCGCGCAAACCGGCATCGGTTCGGTGGGACGCTCAGCGCAAGGCACCGATATCGCCGGCTCGATTAACAATTATGCGGCCACCGGCAAGGCCAATGCGTTGACCAGTCATTCCGGATTTACGGAAGACGGTTTGGCGATCAGCACCGAAAGCACCTCGGTTGGGCTGTTCGGCTCCGTTACCGTGACGAGGGGCGTCGGGGACCGGCTCGTGTCGTCTCTGGCTACCTATACCGACCCCACAGTCGGCATTCTGACCGCCAAATCGAGCGGGCTGCAAAAAAACGTGGATCGCCTCACGAAAGATATCAAAACGTTGAACGATCGTATCACGACATCAGGGGATTCGTTCCGCGCCCAGCTCGTTCGGTTGGAAACGGTTCTTGGGAAGTTCCAAACGACGAGCAATTTCTTGACCAACCAACTTGCAAAATTATCTATTGGATCGTAAGGGTCGCAGACCGGACTCATAAAGGAGGCGTGCCAGTGAGTGTCATGAACAATCCCTATG
>JAPLLI010000034.1 GCA_026387615.1 Nitrospirota bacterium | reverse complement strand
CTGGAAAAGATGGCGTAGGTCGAGGGAGGCGCCGTCAGCTTTTCAACTTCGGCGCGCAACGTCTCGATCTGCGCCTTCGCTTCCTGAAGCGTGGAGACAAGCTTTTCGTTCTGTTTGGTGGCTTGGTCGAGCTGATAGCGGGATTGATAGAGCCGACGGATTTCTTCTTCCATCGACTGGATCTGCACGCGAAGTTTTTCCACTTCGCGCGTATGTTCGTCGTTGCGTGGGGCCACGTCCGTTTCTCCCTCAGTCAGCCGCTTTGTGATCTGCGTGACGGAATCTCGGAGAGACCGGAATCGACTCGGACTGTCTTTCTTGCCAGCCATGGCTTTCGACTCAAAGAAAGCAAAATCACCTACTGAATCGAGACATCCTTGTCTGCGCGGATTCTATCACCCGTTCCGGAGGTGGTCAATCGGACGGCAACATGCTGCGCCTGATGCACCTGGGTACGACTCGTCAAGATGAACCAGTCACGGCCTCAAGGAGCTCGCACGTGGACGACTCCACATCGTCCGCGCCCAGAATCGCCGTGATTACCGCCACCCCGAAGGCCCCGGCCTGCCGCATCTCACGGGCGCGAGCCGCTGTGACTCCGCCGATCCCGACGATCGGAATGCGAACCGCCCGGCAGGCCTTCTCAAGGGTCTGGAGACCGAGCGGCGGGCCGAATGCCTGTTTGGATGGAGTCGCGTAGATCGGGCCAAGAATCACATAGTCTGCGCCCTGAGCCTCAGCCTGCACCGCTTCCTCGATTCCATGCACAGAAATGCCCAGAAGACGGTCCGGACCCAGCAACTGCCGTGCGACCGAAACAGGGAGACTATTACTGCGCAGATGGACACCGACGCCTTCCAGCGCCAAGGCGATATCGACCCGGTCATTGATGAGGAGCTGGGACCGACGCGAAGCCATCAGGGCCTGCACTTCCCGCGCAAGCGCCACGAGTTCTCTGACCGGGAGATCGCGTTCACGGAGTTGAATCGCAGGGGCTGCGACCGAAAGCACGCGCTGGAGTAAAGGAACGAGAGGCCGCCCCTTCGTCTGATGGCGATCCGTAACGAGCAGAAGACGGCTGGAGAGTGTCACCATCGGCAACGCAGTGAATCAACCAGCGCTGAACGCTGAAGTGAATCCTTGTTCATCGCTCACCGTTGCCCTGCTAGAGCATCCCTTCGATCGGGCTGCTCGCTGTCGCATAGAGTTTTCGCGGAATACGCCCGGCTTTGTAGGCCAGCCGCCCGGCATAGACCCCATATTTCATCGCCTCGGCCATGGCAATAGGATCTTTGGCCCCGGCAATAGCCGTGTTCATGAGAACGGCGTCCGCCCCCAGCTCCATCGCAAAGGCTGCATCGGAAGCAGTCCCGACTCCCGCATCCACGATGATCGGCACCTTGATCATCTCCATGATGATCTTGAGGTTATAGGGATTCCGGATCCCGAGGCCAGACCCGATCGGCGCCGCCAAGGGCATGACCGCGGGACAGCCGACGTCCACCAGTTTCTGAGCCACGATAGGATCGTCATTCGTATAGGGCAGGACGATAAAGCCTTCCTTGACGAGAATCCTCGCCGCTTCGATCAAGCCAGCCGTATCGGGGAACAGCGTCCGCTCGTCGCCGAGCACTTCCAGCTTGATCAAATCTGACACGCCTGCGGCCCTGGCCAAACGGGCATAACGCAGCGCATCTTCCACATTATAACAGCCGGCAGTATTAGGAAGGATGATGTACTTCTTCGGGTCAAGATAATCGAGCAGGTTCTCTTTGGAGCGATCGGTGATGTTCACGCGCCGCACGGCTACCGTCACCACGTCGGCGCCGGACGCCTCAATGGCTTTCTTGGTTTCAGCAAAGTCCTTATACTTCCCGGTCCCAACCCACAGCCGGGACTGAAACTCACGACCGGCAATGATCAACGGATCATTCTGCATGGACGAAACCCCTCTCCCTGACTTGAGCATCCGTTGGCGCGCCGCCGCCGATGAAGCTCAAAATTTCCAATCGATCGCCCGCGTGAAGACTTCGACCATCGAAATCTTTGCGATCCAATATTTCCAAGTTCAACTCGACCGCCACGCGCTCGGTCTTGATGGCCAATTCACGCAAGAGATCTCCCACCGTGGCATCGGCCCGGCAATCCCGCGCTTCGCCATTCACCTGAATTTGAATCGTCGCTGCCATCGCCGCTCATCCTAGGGGACCAGAAATCTGGTTGTCAACAAACCCTGTCTCGCTCCGCCCCTTGCCTCCACAACCATGACCACGTCACAATACCAGCACCACCGCCTATGATGTCTACCCCGCAACATAACCAACAAGTCGCCACCATCTTCCGGTCGATGGCGGAGCGCTTGGCTGCCCAACGGGCGAACCCCTATCGAGTCAGGGCCTATCGAAAGGCAGCCGATACTATCGAAACCTTGGAGGAAGACATTGCAGCAGTCGCCTCACGGCAGGCACTGGAAGAGCTTGATGGAATAGGCCGTGACCTGGCGGACAAGATTGACGAGTTTCTCAAAACCGGCAGGATCCAGGCCTATGAAACCCTGAGAACGCCACTCCCGGAAGCGGTAACGGCCTGGGCCCAGCTCCCGGGACTGTCCGAATCACTTGTGGCCTACCTCTACACCAGGCTCTGCATCACCACCTTGACCGATCTGGAACGGCTGGTACGGTCGCACCTACTGCGCACCGTACCAGGGTTCTCAGGATCGGAAGAACGGCTGCTGGATGCGATTACCGCCTTACAACAGCCGGCCCCTCTTACGACGCCCGGGGAAGCTCCTTAAAGATCTTCCAGGTCTTCAACATCTCCACCGCCTTTTGCAGTTGGACATCCTGCTCAAGCGAGGGATCGCCCGACGCATCGACCGTTGAAGGCTGGGGCAAGGTGCCGGCCTTCGACTGGCCCGCGTCTACCCCTTTGCCTGCCTGAGCCGGTTGATCTTTCCCTGCCGTCACAGCAGATTTGGCCTGCTTTGGCTCGGCGTCCTTCTCAGTAGGACCAGCCTCGCCTGCCTTGGCGACCGTAACAGGCGGTTGGGCCTTCACGACAATATCCGGCGTGATGCCGGTTGATTGAATCGAACGCCCCTTCGGTGTGTAATACTTCGCCGTCGTCAGGCGGAGCCCGGACCCATCCCCCAAGGGAAGAATCGTTTGCACCGACCCCTTGCCGAACGACGTCGTGCCGACAATCACCGCCCGCCCGTAATCTTGCAACGCACCGGCCACGATCTCAGAGGCACTCGCCGATCCTTCATTGATGAGAATGATCATGGGCAAATCGTCCATCTGATCTTTCCCCTTGGCGATCCATTCATCCTTCTTGCTCTCGCGGCCTTTCGTATAGACCACCAACTTGCCGCCTGGCAGAAACTGCTCGGAGACCTCCACCGACGCGGTCAGCAGCCCGCCTGGATTGTTACGGAGGTCCAGAATGGTCGCTTGAAGCTTCTGCTCCTTGAACTGCTTGAGCACCTTGCCTAAATCCCGTCCGGTGGATTCCTGGAATTGCGTCAGCCGGACATAGCCGATATTGTCCAACACCTTCGACTTCACACTCTCAATCTTGATGGTGTCGCGAACCAGCGTAAATTGGAGCGGATCGAGGGTCCCGTCCCGCTGAATCGTCAAATTGACCTTCGAGCCCTTGGGACCGCGCATCTTCTGCACCGCATCCATCAACGTCAGGTCTTTCGTCGTCTCGTCGTTCACCTTCGTAATATAATCACCTGCCTTGATCCCGGCTCGGTACGCCGGCGTCCCCTCGATGGGGGCAATCACCGCCAACCGGTTCTCCTTCACGCCAATCTGGATGCCCACGCCGCCGAACTCACCCTTCGTCTCCACCTGCATTTCCTTATACATGTCCGGCGTCATATAGGCCGAATGAGGGTCGAGGGTGGAGAGCATCCCTCGAATGGCCCCCTGAACAAGATCCTTCACCTTCGTTTCATCGACATAGTTTCTCTGGACTTGGGTCAACACCTCGGAAAACGTTTTCAGTTCTTCGTATGTCTCCGTGGCATGCCCGGTCCGCTCCCAGCCCTTGCCAAGCATCACACCCAAGACCAAGGCCACCGCCACTGTCGGGCCTACCATCCAGAATCGTCGTCGGGGATACTGTTCCATCGTAAGGTCCTTTCCTCTTCCCGTTCCCTATCGCCTCGCCAACCATTGGAGGGGATCCAGCGGCTCCGCCCCCTCGCGCAACTCGAAGTATAAAGTATTTTCTCCCGTCATGCCCGTATCGCCTGTTTCGCCGATCGCCTGCCCGGCTCCCACCTGGGCTCCCACCGCCGCAAGAATCTTCGAGGCATGGGCATAGAGCGAAAAGAAGCCGTTCGCGTGATCAAGAATGATAACAAGCCCGTAGCCTTTCAACCAGTCCGCATAGACGACGGCCCCTGGCATCACCGCATGAATGGCGCTCCCCTCGACCGTCTTAATTTCGATCCCTCGACGCTGCACAAAGGTATTAAACGTCGGATGTTTCTGTCGTCCGAAAAATGAAATCACTTTCCCGTCGGCCGGCCAGGGCAAGGCCCCCTTTGCGCCTCGCGGGGCAATCCCCCCGGCTGGAGGTCTGACCGCAGCCGCGCGGCGGCGAACCTCCAACTCATGCAACAGACTGTCGATCCGAGTAGCGGACCGTTCCAATTCTTGGAGCGCATGCTCGTAGGACTCTTTTTGCTGCGTAATCTTGGTCAGATAGACGTGCTTCTCCTGCTTGACCGACTTGATTTCACCTAGATGCTTTTCGGTGCTTTGCTTGTACGAGAGCATCCCGACCCGCGCCTCCTCCCGCTGCCGCTCCGCTTGCTCCATCCTGGTCATATCGGCTCGAAACGTGCCCATGAGGGCATAATCCCGTTCAGAAACCACCGAGAGGTACTGAAGTCTCCGATGGAAATCTCCATACGAGTCCGCGGCCAGCAACGTCTTCCAATAGCCGAAACGCCCCTCGATATACTGGACCCGCAGCCGCGCCAGAATCGCGTCCTGTCGTTCCTGCACACTGATCCGCAGCTTGGCGAGCTGCGCATTGATGGCCTCGATCTCCTGGTCTTTCTTTCGCAACTTCCGGCTGATGTCCTGGTGCGCCTGCCGGTATTGCAGCAACCGCTCGTCCAGCGTCTGAATCCCCTGCAACAGCGACTCTCGCTTTTTCCCTGCTTCAGCGGCCTGTTTGCGCTTCTCTTTGATCTGACTTTTGAGCTGTTCGAGAGCCTTGCGTTCCTTTTCGATCTTGTCGGTAATCGGATCAGCCACCGCAACCGTGGCACAGAACAGAGCCAACAGCCCCCAGATCAGGACTCTAACCTTGAGGCCCGTTCGGCAGCTCATGCTTTCGCCCCGCCGAAACGCCTGATCGACACGAAGCTGCCGGCAAACCCGAGCCCCATCCCCACCGCAATGACAGCGAAACAAACCGACGGGGGAAAGAAAATGATGAGGTTCTCGACCCCGGCAAATCGTCCTGTCGTTCGCATTTGTTGCCGGAACAATTCGTACAGACACTTGAGCATGACCAGTGAAAAGGCGCTGCCCAAGGCGCCCAGCACAGCGCCCTCCACCAGATAGGGAATACGAATGAAGCTGGTCGTGGCCCCGATAAGACGCAAAATGGCAATTTCATCACGCCGGGCGAGCAAGGTAAGACGGATGGTATTGGCGATAATGGTCACAGCCGCCGCCGAAAGGATGGCGCCGATGCCGATGGCAACCAGCTCGATCGATCGAATCACGGTCGCAAGGGCGTCGATCCAATCTTGGTTGTAATCGACCTTGGAGACGCCGGCAACCTGTCTGACCCGTTCCGCCCATCGCTTCACCACATCCGGAGCACGGAATGGCGGACTGAGCGCCACGACGAAGGAGGCGGGCAGAGGGTTCTTGCCAAGCCCCTCAAGCAAGTGAGACTCCGAAGGAAATTGCGCCTTGAATTCTCCCAGCGCCTGCGTCTTCGAGATAAACAGCAGTGAGGCCACGGCATGATCGCTCCGCAACTGCTGCTCC
>JAPLLI010000271.1 GCA_026387615.1 Nitrospirota bacterium | reverse complement strand
TTTGATGACGACTGTTGCTCCCTCGCGCTCGAGCGTGACCGTCGCTGTGCCCTGGTGAGTTTCCCCGGTTTTACAAATGACGCACATCATCGACGCTTCCTCCTCTTGAATCCCGACTCCCACTCTTCGATATCCGGCTGAATGTTCACGTGGATTGCGCGCTTGCTTCGCAACACGTTGGATAACATGGCCACACCCTGCTCGGTGAAGGCATAGGGATAGGCTCTCCGGAGACCGCCCCAACTTGAAATCACAAATTGTGATTTCAAGTGGTCGAATTTCTGCTCCGTTAATTGAAACATGAAGTCAGCTGGGAATCGGTCCCTGTTGCGTTTCACGGCCTGAAAGCTGTCGCCTGACACCTGACGATCTCTCTGGTCTGTCTGGGTGGGATCGCGAGACGAGGCTTAAGGCGTGAGGCCGTCAGGCATGTTGGAGGCGTTTGCCTGTCTGCACGAACCGAATCTCCACTCGCTGGTTCAAGGCTGCGGCTATCCGGTTCAGCATTGCGAGTGAATGACCTTCGTAGTCGGCGTTTTCCAGACGGCAGATCACCGATGCGGTGGTGCCGACGAGTTTGGCGAGCTGCCGCTGAGTGAGTCCTGCTTGCATCCGGAGTGCGGTCATCTTTCGTGCGACATTGTCATTGGCGCGCGCGTCTTCCATTGCCGCCAACCGGTCTGGTTTACCCTGATAATAGCGGCGGTGAAGGATTTCTACGGCGTTCGTTGTGGGGCGCTTTGGCTTCGGCATCGTTACTCCTCCTGGTAGGTATGTGTGCCAGGATCTCGTTCAAATCGCTGCTTTCTCTTCATGGCCTCATCAATCTCTCGTGAAGGGACGACTCGTTCTTTTACCAGGCCATGCGCTAACACGGCCGCAACTTTGCCGTGAAAGAAATAGAGGATTCGATAATTGATCCCCTGTAATCCCACACGGAGTTCATAGATGCCGTCCCGGAGGAGATCCGCTTCCGGTCTCCGCAGCTCATGCCCAAGTTCTTGCAGCCGCTCAATCTTGACCAGGCATTTATCCTGAGCTTTGGGCTGCAAGGTATCCAGCCAATCCAGAACCGGAACCGAGCCTTCCGCCTCCTGATAAAAGACAATCTGAATTTTCGGCACCACCTACCTCACGGGCATGTTCGCATTATTGCGAACACTGGTCAAGCCGTTTCTCTCAATCAGACTCCCTGCGGTATTGTTCCTGACCGCGCCGCTTCGAATGACGAGAACGAGGAACAAAAGGATTGCAGGTGCACAGCCATACCGCGTTCATTACGGAAAAACAACGATTGGCGCGTGAAATGGACACATTCGCTGAGCAAAACCGGAAGCCCCTGGGGCGTGAAACGTCAAACGTGAAAAGTGAAACGAGGTGAAGAGGGTCTTTCTGGTCTATCTTGTCTGTCTCGTTGGCGGAGCCGGAGTCCCCATCGGACGAACCAGATAGACGAGAAAGACCAGAGAGACGGGATAGACGGGATAGACCAGATGAACCAGATAGACCAGTCTTAGGGAACTTGCTGTTCTGCGTGGTAGGAGCTGCGGACGAGCGGGCCTGATTCGACGTGGGTGAAGCCGAGGGCTCTCCCCTCCTCTTTCAAGATGGCAAACTCGCCGGGGTCGTAGTAGCGGGCCACCGGCAGGTGCTCTCTCGTGGGTTGGAGATATTGACCGATGGTCATGATGTCGCAGCCGACGGAGCGGAGGTCGCGCATGACGGCGCGGGCTTCGTCCATCGTTTCGCCCATGCCCAGGATCAATCCTGATTTGGTCGTCATCCCCAGTTGCTTCGCCAGGGCCAGGACTTCAAGCGATCGTTGATATTTCCCTTGAGGCCTGAGGGAAGGGAACAATCGTTTGACGGTTTCGATGTTGTGATTGAGGATCTCCGGTTTCTCGGCACAGACCGTTGCGAGGGCTGCTTCATTGCCTTCGAAGTCGGGAATCAAGACTTCAATGGTGCAATCAGGGCTGAGCTGTCTGGTTTGCCGGATCGTGTCGGCAAAGGTGGCGGCGCCGCCATCCTCCAATTCGTCCCGGTTCACCGAGGTGATGACGGCATGTCTCAGGCCCAGGGCCTGGACCGCTTCTGCCACACGCTTCGGTTCTCCATGATCGATGGCCAATGGCCTACCTGTTTCGACGGAACAGTAATGGCAGCGTCTGGTGCAGATGTCGCCCAGGATAAGAAACGTGGCGGTGCGGGCGTTCCAACATTCCCATCGGTTCGGGCAGCGCGCTTCCTCGCAGATGGTATGGAGCTGAAGCCGGTCCATCGTCTGTTTGATGTCGAGGTAGTCGGGACCGGTCTTGGCCTCGACCTTGAACCAGGGGGGAAGGCGTCGGGAAGGACTCACGGCTGAAGGCTGAAGGCTGAAGTCCTTGGCCGACGATCGGAGTTGATCGAGTGGGATGAAGCTCATGGCTGGGGCTATTCCTGGGGCCTGCTTGGACGAAACCAGCTTAAGAGTTTTGTCATGAGTCCTGGCGGTTCCGGTTCAATTGCCTGGTCCGGATACTCGACCCACAGTTCTTGCGAGCCCAGATAGATGCCATTACGAAAGCTCACCTGGGTTCGGAGTTGCCGATAGCCGTCCGATTGCAAGGTCTCGACGAGTCGGCGAAGGGCCTCGTCCTGTGTGGCGTGAGGCTCGGTCTCGATCAGGATGGTTTCATACCGGAGGATGGCGCGATAGCCCTCCCCTGCCTGGACGAACGAGACAGGCCTGTTGAAGCCCCTCTCTCTGGCATCGAGCCCGGCCAGTTGATGTTTGTCGAGGCTGGGCTGATCCATCGTGGTTACTCTAAGGCGCGGAAGACTGCGACGAGATCGCTCAAGGCAATGGTTTTACTTTTGAGGATGGCCCGTTCCGTCTGGATGGCCTCGCGCGTGGTGGCATCGGCCGCGCCTTTGAGGCAGGAGGCCCCCAAGGCCAGGATACGGTCGCATTCCTGGGAGAGCTTGTTCTTCACGACCGGATTGACGGAGAGGATCTCCATGAGCTGGCGCCTGGTCTCGGTGAGATGGCCTTGCAGTTCGGAGTCAGGATAGCTCTTGCAAGCGGCTTCGTCGAAGCAGCGGTCCAGGTATTGAGCCAGGAATACATAGAGACGCACGAGAGCTGCGGCGACGTCGAGCTGTTCTTTACTGGAGGTTGCCATGATGAGTGAGCCTCCTTTTATTGCAACGGAGTTAGATGAGCACCTTCACGTCTGTGCCTTCGACCTTCACTTGGTAGACTTCGACTTTGGCCATGGGATTGGCCTGGCAGGCGCCGGTGGTGACATCGAATTTCCAGCCATGCCAGGGGCAGGTCACGATGGACCCTTCGACATCCCCTTCGCCGAGCGGTCCGCCCCGATGGATGCAGGTGTTGTCGATGGCGTGAAAGGTGCCGTTTACATTGAAGACCGCGAGGGTCTTGCCCATCACTTCTGCGACGATTCCGTGGCCCGGCTGAACGTCGCCACTGCCTGCCACCCGTACGAACTCTCCCATCGCCTGTCCGTCCTTTCCGCTATCCGTTATGTTTATGTTTTCGCAAAGGGTTTCTTGAGTTTGCTCAGGAGGCTTTCGATCGGCGGCACGCCCGTTGCCGCGCCTGTGACTGCCGCGATAATCTTCTGCGCGATCTCCCGGAAGGCCGCCGATTGCGGAGAGGCCGGGTCTGCCACGACGATCGGATTGCCTGAGTCGCCGCCGTCGCGAATGGCCGGATCGATCGGAATGCGGCCGAGGAACGGAATGCCGACTGTGGCGGCGGCCCGCTCCCCTCCTCCGTGCGAGAAGATTTCCGTCCGCTCGCCGCAGTGGCCGCAGAGGAAGTAACTCATGTTCTCCACGATGCCGAGGAGCGGCACATTGACCTTCTGGAACATCATCATGCCCTTGCGCACATCGGCCAAGGCTACTTCTTGCGGAGTGGTGACGGTGATCGCCCCGGTGAGGGGGACCAATTGCGTGAGGGTGAGTTGCGCGTCGCCTGTGCCGGGAGGCAAATCGATGAGCAGGTAATCCAGCTCGCCCCAGAGCACGTCGCGGAAGAGTTGCTGAATGGCGGTGTGGACCATTGGGCCGCGCCAGACGACGGCTGTGTCTTCCGGGACGAAAAATCCCATGGAGATGAGTTTGACGCCGTGGCTTT
>JAPLLI010000127.1 GCA_026387615.1 Nitrospirota bacterium | reverse complement strand
CAAGCCATCACCTACACGGCCCGAACACGCCCTATTGAAGCTGAATAACTTGTGCAAAGACCCCATCCCGCTTCTTCACATAGGTCAGCTTCACTGTCTCCCCCACCCTGACAGTCTGAAGCGCAACCCGCTTCCCCCTTCGAAGAATCTTGGTTTGAGCCGTGACATTGGCCCCCACGGTCATATCGTTGTGTTTCGACAGGGGAGTTTTGACGACAATCATCTGGGGAGTCTGCGCGACGATCACCGCAACCACTTGGCCCTGCACCCGATAGGTCCGCCCATCGGCCGCGGAACTGTCAGGCGGAAGCCACAACAGGCCGGTCAACGCAGCGACTGCGAATAGTGACTTCCACGCTTGACGCACCCCGGTCATGATGATCGATCTCCTCAGGCAAGGCCTCTCCACGCGAACGCGGACTCTAGCAGGACGGAGAAAACGTGTAAAGTTGCACGGACAGGAGGGTGATGTTGACTGCCCCCCTAGCGACTGAGTAAGATGCCGACCGGTTGCCTGTTCGGGTGCTAATGACCAACCCGCCGGCAGCGCTCTCCACATTTCAGGCGATCCACTCAGCACCTATGATCGAAGTCCAGCAAATCACGAAGCGGTATGGACAACATACCGCGATCGATCGCGTCAGCTTCTCCGTCGCCAAAGGCGAGGTCCTGGCCTTCCTGGGCCCGAACGGGGCAGGAAAAACGACCACCATGCGCATCCTGACCTGCTTCATGCCGGCTACCGAAGGCACGGCACGAGTAGCAGGCTTCGACTGTGCGGACCACCCGCTCGAAGTGAAACGGCGGATCGGCTATTTACCGGAGACTCCGCCAGTCTATCTAGAGTTGACGGTCACGGAGTATCTTCAGTTCGTGGGCCGTCTCCGCGGTCTCAGCGGAAAGATCCTCACCTCATCTATGCAACGTGAAATCGAACGGCTCGGCCTGGGCACCGTGCAGCACCGGCTCATCGGAAATCTGTCGCGTGGCTATCGGCAGCGAGTCGGCCTCGCCCAAGCCTTGCTCCACGATCCTCAAGTCTTAATCCTGGATGAGCCGACCGTCGGGCTCGACCCAAAACAGATTATCGAGATCCGGGAATTGATCAAAAACCTGGCCGGGTCCCATTCTGTCATTCTGAGCACCCACATTCTCCCCGAAGCCACCGCCGTCTGCCAGCGTGTCGTCATCATCAGCGGTGGGCGCATCGTGGCGGAAGATACGCCGGAACAACTCTCCGCGCGCCTGCGCCAATCCGAAAAGATCTCACTGACCCTCAAATCTCCCGCCACAGACACCGACAGCCGCTTGAAGGCGGTGCAAGGGGTCCAGAACGTCTTCATCGGCGGCGCGCCGGGCACCTTTCTCTTGGAATGCGAACTCGGCCGAGACGCGCGGGAAGAGGTGGCGCGCCTGGCAGTCACCAGCGGATGGGGGCTGCTTGAACTGAAAGCCGTGTCCATGACCTTGGAGGACGTGTTCCTCCAGCTGACGAAAACCGAAGAAGGCCTCCCACAAGGCGCCGTCCTCGCCTCAGCAGAACCGGCAGGCCAACCAACATGACGCCAGTCCAAGCCATTATCGCCAAAGAACTGCGCTCCTACTTCGTCTCGCCCGTCGTCTATGTCGTTGGCTCTGTATTTCTCCTGATCGTGGGATTGCTCGCCTACCTCTATGTGGTCTTTGCCGGAGCCCAGGCCATTCAGCTGATGCAGATGCAGGGAAGCGCCCAGATCAACCTGAACGATTTAGTGTTCCGGAATCTCTTTTCCAGTATACGGTTTATCCTGTTGATTATTCTGCCGATCCTGACGATGCGGCTCTTCGCCGAAGAACGCAAACTCCGCACATTTGAATTCCTGATGACCTCCCCGATCCGCATCAGTGACATCGTGATCGGCAAATTCATGAGCGTCTTCCTCGTTTTCCTAGGCCTCCTCGGGCTAACCGGGCTCATACCGCTCGTCCTCGCCCTCTTCAGCGATTTCAATTGGTATCCGGTGCTGACCGGCTATCTTGGGCTGGCCTTGCTTGGCGCCCTCTTTCTCTCCGTCGGCCTGCTGGCCTCAGCTGTGACCGAAAACCAGATCGTCGCGGCCTTTATCAGCTTCGGCCTATTGTTAGTCCTCTGGCTCCTGGCCGGCGTCGGCTCACTCCTGGGGGATACGGCCATCGGACAGGCCGTGTCGTACCTCTCATTCATGGAACATTATGACCATCTGGTACGGGGGCTGATCGACACGAAGGATCTCGTCTATTTCGTCAGCGGCCTGGCCTTCATGCTCTTTCTGTCCCACCGGGCGGTGGACTCGACACGATGGAAATGAACCTCAAAACGATTCCACTGGGCGTCATGGGAGTCGCGCTGGCCGTCGCAGGCGCCGTCGGCTACAGCCTCGCCCCGGAGAAACTGTGGCTGGTGGCCCTCATGGAAGGGTCGGCGCTCCTCAGCCTCAGCCTGTTTCTCATCGTCCATTTCAGCCGCCTGAAAGCCTTCTCCTCCCGTCGTGCCACGCGCATGGGAGCCAACAGCCTGCTGATGGTCCTGCTCTTCGTCAGCATTCTCACCATCGTCAACTTTCTAGCAGCCCGCCACTCCATTCGTTGGGACCTCTCGGAGAGCCAGAACTTTTCCCTCTCCCCGCAAACCTATCGCATGCTGCGGAGTCTCCCGCGCGAAGTGCTCGTCACCGTCTTCACCAGAGAAAAAGATCCCGGCTACCAATCCTACAAAGAGCGACTCGATAGTTACCGGCAAGCGAACGCAAAAATCACCGTCGAGTTCGTCGACCCGGAACGGCAGCCGAAAATCGCCCAGAACTACGGCATCAACAGAACCGACACGGCTGTGTTTGAAAGCGCCGGCCACACCGTTCGCGTGACCTCTCCCTCGGAAGTGGAGCTGACCGGGGCGCTGATCCGTGTGACGCAGGACAAGAAGAAACAAGTGCTCTTTCTCGAAGGGCACGGGGAGCCCAGTCTCGAGGATCGTGAGCGAACCGGCCTCTCAGCCGCCAAAGAAATCCTGCTCAAGCAGGGCTATGACGTCAGCACGCTCAGCCTGCTCAAAGAATCCGCCGTGCCGGATCTGACGGCCATTCTCATCGTGGCCGGCCCCCGCCGCCCCGTGACCACCGAAGAGCAAGAGCGAATTCACACCTATATCGAACAGGGCGGCCACCTCTTATTATTGATCGACCCGGACACGCAAGCAAACCTCAATCCCCTGCTCAAACAATGGGGTCTGGGAGTCGGCCCCGGCGTCCTGGTCGATCTCCAGGATCGATTGGCCCAAGGGGACCTCACCTCCCTGCTCGTCCGCACCTTCACGGAACATGAAATTACGCAGGACCTCTCTGCCGCGGTGCTCTTCCCCCTGGCACGCCATATCACCTTCGATGAACAAACCGGCAAAGACTGGGACTACGTGCCCCTCGCCCGCACCTCGCCGAACAGCTGGGCAGAAACCGACCTGAAAGGCCGTGTCGTCAACCTCGATGAGAAAGAAGACATCAAAGGCCCCCTGCCGATGGCTGCGGCCCTGGCACCCAAGATCGCACCGGAGGAAGGCAAGCCCCGGCCTGCCATCGTAGTCATTGGCAACTCCACCTTCGCCACCAATGCCTTCGTGAACTTTCCCGGCAACAGCGACTTTTTCCTCCATACAGCCGCGTGGTTGGCTGAAGAACGAAACATGATGGCGATCATCCCGAAGGATTCCGCCCTGCGGCCCTTTACGCCCAACCCGCTACAAGAGCGGGTACTGCTCTATCTACAAGTCATGCTCCTGCCGGCGGCCATGTTTGTCGCTGGCATCATGGTCTGGCGCAGGCGCCGACGCCTCTAACCCGATGCGTTACTGGCCCACCATCCTCCTGGCACTCATCCTCGCCGGACTCGGCCTGTACCTCTACACAGTCGAACTGCCCCAACAAGAGTCGCATGAGCGACAAGACAGCACCGACAAAAAGGTTCTGCTCTTCGAGCAACAAGCCATCACCGGGCTCATCGTCACAACCGACCGACAACAACTCGTCTTCGCTCGAACGCCTGAACATCGCTGGATACTGACCGCGCCCCTCAACACTGAAGCGGATCAACGGGAAATACAGAATCTGATCCGAGCCCTGGTCACTGGCACCGTGGCCCGCGTCGTTGAAAGCCAGCCGACCAACCTGGCCCCATTTGGGCTCGACGCGCCCATCACCACCGTCACCGTGATCGCCGGCGCCGCGCAGGACACCTTCTCCATCGGAGAGAGCGGCCCCCTCTCCTCGACCCTCTATGTCCTGCGCGAGTCGGACCGCAAAGTCCTGCTCACCAATCTGGCCCCCAAAGACTTCGTGAACAAAACGCTGATGACCTTTCGCCGCAAAGACCTCCTCCACCTTTCACAGGGCGACGTCGACCGGATCCGACTGACCTATCCGAGCACCGAAATTGTCCTCTATCAAGGACAGGAGAAGCCTAAAAGCAAATGGAAGCTTCGCTACCCGGTTGAGGCCGAAGCCGACCAAACAGCCGTACGGACCCTGCTCTTCAGACTCGAAGATTTGAAAGCAATGGGCATCATCGACCCGGGACCGGAACGCGATGCCCTAGCCCAAACACTCGCCGTTCCGAAAGTAAAAATCACGATCCAGACGACCGATGGCGACCAGACCGTCAAGCTCTATCAACCGAACCAGACCAGTGGCGAAGCCTTTGCGGAAACGAGTCCCGCTGGCCCGCTCTATCGCATCAATCCTGCGACGATCAAAGATCTGACCAAAGAGCTCTTTACGTTCCAAGACAAACGGCTGCTCGGCATCAACTACCCCGACATCACGATGCTCTCCGTCAACACGCCAACCGAACGATATGTCTTGATCCACCAACAGGGCGAGTGGATCCTCGAAGATCAGCCGACTGCGAAGCTGGACCAACAGGCCACCGACCTATTTGTCAGCCGTGTCGCTGATGTCCCGGCCGAGGAACGGGTCATCAAACAGGCCGGACCGTTAGCGCCCTACGGACTCGTGGCGCCGGCCGCAGAATTTATTGCCACGGGGAAAGACGGGAAAATCGCAGGAAAACTCTCGATCGGCAATCATGCCAACGGCCTGGCCTATGCCATGGGACAGCGGATCCCCGGCATCTTTCAAATTCGCGCCGACCTCCTGACCCAGATCCCTTCCAAGAAAGACCTTGTGGGTGCCCACGCAACCACAACACCAGCCCGCCGCTAATCAGCGGCAGCAGCACGCGCCACCGCGCCTCTCGTTCTTCGCTCATCAAGACCAACAACCCGGCCGCTCCCTGAACCTCACAATTTAAGTTTCTGCCGCCCAGACCGATACAGACCTAGCGCGATTACTGAAAGACGCGCGCGCCCACATCGTGGATGAATGTGATGACGGCAATCATCGGGATGCGACGACAACAAACCATTGGACCGAACGCCCGACACCGAAGAAGCGAGTGATGACCGCTGCAGAAATCCATGATGCACCGAAATCAAAGGGACACATCGGCATCCGCGACACAGGAGCGTTGCCGACAATCGAGGCGGTCACACGGGTACTCCGCGACCCCATCCTCCACACCCTATAAAAACTAATCGCACCGTACCGCCATGAGCACCAAAGCCAAAATCGTTCCCATCAATGTGCCGCGAGAGTTCTCGATCGACGAACTCTTCTTCTCCACGACCAACCACAAAGGCATCATCGCCTTCGGAAACGATGTGTTCACGCGCGTGAGCGGCTACCCGGCTGAGGACATGATCGGAAAGCCGCATAACATCATCCGACACCCGGATATGCCACGCGCCGTCTTCAACGTACTCTGGGACTATCTGCTCGCAGGCAAATCGATCGCGGCCTACGTCAAAAACATGGCGGCCGACGGCCGCTTTTACTGGGTCCTCGCGCTCGCCACGCCGATCGAGGAAGGCAACTTCCTCTCCTTGCGCTTCAAGCCGTCGAGCCCGCTCTTCACGATCATCGCGGACATCTACAGCGACTTACGCGCCATCGAACAGGCGCACGACGAGCGGGGCGAAGAACCGAAAGCAGGCATGCGCGCCGCTGCGGCCCGACTGGGGGAGATCCTGCAGGCCAAGGGCTTCGCCGACTACGACGCGTTTATGCGGACGATGCTCCAACTGGAACTAAAAAGCCGCGATACCATCCTCGCCCGAGAACACCGCAGTATATTTCCGCCCTTGCCGCCGCTGCACGCTGCCGAAGGGCAGCTCGGCCCCGCGCTGCGGACGATGTATCAGGAATCGCAGAAAGTGTACGGGCAGATCCACAGCCTCTATGCCCAGCTCGACCAATATGCACAACTCAACGAACAGCTGATCACGCAATCGCGGTCAATCCTGAGTTTGACCAGCGAATTCCGGCTCATCTGCCTAAATCTCACCGCCACATCCAGCAAACTGGGCGATGCAGGCCGTACCCTCAGCGTCATCGCCACGCACCTTGGCGAAGCCTCCTCCCGGGTCGCCGGTATCGTCTCCGGGCTCACCAAGCAGGCAGTCACGGTGTCCAACTGGCTCGGCGAAACGATTTTTAGCTTGGCCTGGGCGCGCCTGCAATTCGAGATGGTCATCGTGTACTACCACGAAATCCTGATGGCCATCGACGAACGAGGGGTTGGCCCGGCGCATGCCACACGCCTCAGCCGGTTGGGCGATCTGCGATTTGCATTTTGCCAGACCATCGAACATGTGGGTCAGTCGCTGCAAGGCCTGGCAAAGGACCTAAACGGCCTCACGGCAAATGTTGAAGACCTTCGCAAGGCCATGCTGTCGCTGCAAGTCACCTACGTCGGTGGCCTGGTCGAGGCCTGCCGCCTCACCGATGACGACATTTTCAGCGCGATCTTTGAAGAGGTTCGCAAGCACATCGACGACACCAAGGCGGAACTGGTAGTCTTCAACGATGTGATCAAAGCGCTTAACACGCTCGCGCACCAAACCCCCCACATCATGCACACAGTCTCCAACGCGGCAAAGCATATACAACAAGACCAAGAGAAGCTGACCGGCATCATCCCCTAACGAACGGCGGGAGGGGTGAGACGACACACGCGTCC
>JAPLLI010000248.1 GCA_026387615.1 Nitrospirota bacterium | reverse complement strand
TCGAGGTTTCTGGCGGAAGCGGAGCCCCGAATGAGACGGTCACGGGATAGGGAATGCGCTCCGGCATTTTCGAGAGAAACTTTCCTCGATTGAAGCTGAAGATACTGCCCCAGATGCGATCCAGGTGAACGGGAACGACGGGGGCGCTTCGGCCTTTCATGATCCGTTCGAATCCCCGGCGAAAGGGGAGGAGTGTGCCGGTTCTGGTGATCTGGCCTTCCGGAAAGATGCAGACGATCTCGCCTTTGTCGAGCGCCGCTCCTGCTTCGCGTAGCGCGCGCAGGACGAGGCGAAGTCCGCCCTGCGACGAGATCGGAATCACGCCGAGCAGCTTCATGAAGGGTTTGAGGATCGGCAGGTCGGCATAGTGAGAATCGACGACGAAGCGGATCGGCCGGTCGAGGCTGGCGATCAGCAGGAACCCATCGATGAACGACACATGGTTGGGGACCAGCAACGCGCCACCCTGAAGGGGGACCTGTTCATGTCCGACAATCCGCAGGCGGTAGAGACTATTGGTCAGGAGGACCAAGACTGCTCGGAGCAGTGCGTCTGGGAGAAGCCAGAGCGCCCAGCCAGTGCCGATGACGGTGAACGAGGCCGTCACGAGGAAGATTCCGGTCGTGGAGACGCCGCTCTGAGCCAGGGCTCCTGCGCCGAGCGATCCGAGCAGAATGCCAGTGAAGACGCAGGTGTTCTCGAAGGCGATGATCGAGCCCCGGCGCTCGTTCGGCGCGCGCCATTGGATGAGGGCGTTGAGCGGCACAAAGATCAATGCGCTGGAGAGGCCCAGGAGGCCCATGAGCGTAAGCGTTGCCGGCAGGTCTGGCGCGAAGCCTCCCACGGCGGACAATATGATAGCGACTCCGGCCGCGCCCAGCGGGATCAGTCCATATTCCACGCGGGCCTGTGACAGGCGGCCCACCAGTTTGGCGCCGAGGCCGATTCCGATGGATAGCGTCATGAGCGGCAGGCCCGATTGCCAGTCCGACAGGCCCAGGACCGCCTTCGCATAGATCAGAATGTTTTGGGCAAAGAGGCTGGCGATGGTCCAGAAGAAGACCGCGCCGGCAATCGCGAGGCGGAGCATTCGATCTGTTGCCAGCGCCGACCAGGCTCCTTGAAGGGTATTGCAGAGGCCTCCTGCTGATCGCGCCGCTGGAACGGGGGGGATGGTCCAGGCGGCAACCAATCCGGCGAGCGAGAGGAGCGCGAGGAACAGCGGTGCCAGCCAGAGGGAGGAGCCGGAGAGGGACAACAAGATGCCTGGCGCGGCAGTTCCGGTGAGGATGGCCAGGAAGGTCCACAGTTCGAGCTGTCCGTTGCCTGCCGCCAGTTTTTCGTGCGGCAGGAGTTCGGCCAGAATGCCGTACTTGGCCGGGCTGAAGAGCGCGCTGTGGATGCCCATACAGCCCAGCACGATCAACGGCAGGATGCCCCCGGCTGGATTGCTCCCGAGGGCTGCGGCGGCCGCGGCCATCAAGAACACCTCCACCGATTTCATCATGATGATGACGGTGCGTTTACTGACGCGATCGGCCAGGACGCCGGCGACGATGGAGACTAAGGCCAGTGGGAGGGTGAAGACGATAAAGGCCAGGGCTGTCTGGGTTTGCGCGGCGGTTTCAAATTCCGGTCCCGGCGCCATGGTGCTGGCGAGTTGCCGGATGGCAAGCAGGGCCACCATCAGCTTCCAGGCATTGTCGTTGAAAGCGCCGATGAACTGGGCGATGAGAAGGCCGCGGAGAGGATGGGATGTCGAGGAAGGGCCTCTGCTGATGGGTGTCGTCACACTATGCCTTAGACGGGGTGGTCTGGTGATGTTTCTGGGATCGGCAACCCTTCCAGCTGCATGATTCGCAGCGCGTTGGTCGTGGGGCAGGGGCCTGGCCTGAGCTGGTAGTCGAAGAGCAGTTCGCCTGCTGCCACCGTTTCTTGGAAGTGAGCATTGGTCACGCTCGGGACACTGTGCTCCAATTCCGTCAATTCTAAATCGTGAGTGGACACGAGGCCGAAGCCGTGGCTCTGGGCCAGGGCGGTGATATAGGCGCGGCTTCCGATCAACCGTTCTCGATTGTTGGTCCCTTTGAAAATTTCGTCGATCAAGAAGAGTACTGGCGGCTGGCTCAGGTCCGTCGACGCGTCGAGCAGCGACTTCAGCCGTTTTACTTCCGCATAGAAAAACGAGAGGCCTGCGTCGAGCGAGTCGTCCACGCGGATACAGCAGGCGATTCGCAGCCAGGTCCATTCGAATTGACTGGCGCAGACCGGCGCGCCTGCTTGCGCGAGGCACAGGTTTATTCCGATGGTACGGAGGAAGGTGCTCTTGCCGGACATGTTGGATCCTGTGACGAGCAGAATCTGGCCGAGGCCCCGGAGGGAGAAGTCGTTGGGCACGCGCTTTCCCGATGGGATCAGCGGATGGGCGAGGTTGCGGGCGGAACAGAGAGCTGTGGCCCCGCTTCCCTGGCTATTGGTTTGGAGTGATGCAGGCCAGATATAGGCGGGATGCAGATAGGCGAAGGTGCCCAAGGCTGCCGCCGCTTCGACCTCCGCGAGCCGATCCAGCCAGAGGGGCAGGTGATCACGGATTTGATCCTGAATCTGGCCCAGCTTCCTGACGTACCAGAGGTCCCAGGGGCAGAGGGCATTCGCGACCAGGTGCACGAGCGGATGGGCTTTGATGCTGACAGCATGGAGAATCCGCGCTGCCTGCCGGATCAGGCTGACCGGCGCTCTGTCGCTGTTGGCGAGTGGAGCCCAGGTGTGAGCGAGGGCAGTGGGAGACCGTCTCGCGTGGCGGTCGATGTATCCGAGAACCTTGCCGAGTTTTTCCACTTCATGGTGCAGACCCACCGCATGTTCGAGTAGTTCTTCTCCCTGGTCCGTGAAGAAATAGAGGAGGGCGTAGAGACCAAATGACCACATCCAGTAGCCGGGCAGCCAATTTAGGAGCGCGGCGAGCCCGAGCCCAAGAGTCGTCGCTGCGAGGATGGCTTGCAGGGGCAGGATGATGTGTAGTCGGGGGATCTCCAGGCGATGTCGCAGCACCGCAGCCAAGCGATGGCCGTCGATTTCCTGTTCGCCGAGCAAGCGGGCTTCCAGCGTGAGACGATCGCGAAAGAGTGAACGCGTTGTCAGTTCGCGGACCAATGTTTGGCGCTCCGTCCACTCGTCAGGGGAGGGAGGTTGCGTGAGCAGCCAGGAGGCCAAGCGCTCGCGACCCTGCGAAGAGACGGTGGTGTCGAGCAGTTGGAACAATGAATGGGGGCCGCCAAGATCCTGATCATTGGCATAGAGATGGTTGTCCGGCGCTGGATAGGCCCGTTCTTGGAGCCGGTCCCAGTCGAGGCGGAGGCGAGCCAGATGCGTCTGCTTGATATGTTGCCATTGGCGGAGCCGATGAATCCGCTGTTCGAGCCTGGTATGATAACTCGCGATGAGCAGGAAGAAGGCGAGGAAGCTGCCGAGCGACAGATTGCCTGCCTGGTACCAGCCGAGTCTGTAGAGGGTGATCGTGCAGAGCAGCGCGGTCACGAAGAGGATCAATCGCCAGCGCGTGAGCGTGGCGCTGGCTCGATGGCCCTTTACGAGCAATCGCGACGTTCGACTCAGCAGCCGCTGCAACGTCTGTTCTCGCGAAGAAGTGTCTGGGGGGCGTTGGTTGTCCTGCATGGTCGCTTCGACCTTACTGGATGGGCTTGGCTCCGTCAATAATGAAGAGGGCATGGTTGCATGGCACAGGATTGGATTGAGGTCATGATTCATACCGATATCGATGCGGGCGAACTGCTGGGCGCTCTGGCTGACCCCTTCGCGCAGGGGGCCTGGCAGGATGGTCAGACGATTCATCTCTATTGGCCGGGCGACCGGTGGAGCGCCGATCATGTGGTGGCGCTTCGGGCTCTGTTGCAACAGTTCGGTGATGCCGCGGCCGAACTGTCGGTGCAGCCGGTGCCGGATCGGGATTGGAACAGGCAATGGGCTCAGTCGGTCAAGCCCATCAGGATCGGCCAAAGGATCGTGATCAGGCCGAGCTGGGAGGCCGCGACATTGCAGGCGGGAGACATTGAGATCGTGCTCGATCCGAAACAGGCCTTCGGGACCGGGCACCATGCGACGACCAGCATGTTGCTCGAATGGCTGGAAGAACTTATCCACGGCGGCGAGTCCGTGCTGGACGTGGGGTCTGGGAGCGGCATCCTGGCGATGGTGGCCCTGCGGCTGGGGGCTGCCTCGGCTGTGGGAGTGGAATGCGATCCTGTCGCGGTGGACTGTGCGAGGGACTATGCAAGCGAGAATGGGTTTGGCCAGGAGTTGGAATTGGTCTGCGGAACGTTGAGCGATGTGGCGGGGCGGATCAAGCCGGATCTGGTGCTGGCGAATCTTGATCGGCAGACGTTGCTCTTATTGTGCGATGAACTGGCGCCCTACGTGAATCATGGTGCGCGGCTTTTGCTGTCCGGCCTGTTGCTCGATCAAGAAGCAGAAGTGCTTGCGGCCTTCTCTAAGGCCGGCGCCTGTTTCTCTCGACGGCGGGAACAGGATGGATGGGTGGCATTGGAGCTGTTGCGGGCTGAATCCTGCGAAGGGGCGTCGCGTGACTGAAACGGAACGATTATCCCATCCCCGCCTGCACCAGATTAATGTGTCAGACGGGGGTGTGCCGAAACGTCCGGTTCCGGAAGCTATGATCGCCAAAGCCGGTGTCGAGGGCGATCGGCAACGAAACCTCAAGGTGCATGGAGGGCCGGATCGGGCCGTCTGCCTCTTCTCGCTCGAACTACTCGAGCGGCTGCAAGAGGAGGGTCATCCGATTTCAGCTGGGTCGTCGGGGGAGAATCTGACGCTCGCTGGATTGGAGTGGAGTCTCATAAGGCCTGGCGTGAAATTGTCGATTGGGCCGGACGTGCAGCTGGAAGTGACGAGCTATACGGTTCCTTGCAGTCACAACGCACAGTGGTTTCAAGATGGGGACTACTCGCGCATCTCTCAGAAGAAGAATCCTGGCTGGAGCCGGGTCTATGCGAAAGTGTTGGCGGGGGGCGTCGTGCGACCTGGCGACGAAGTGGTTGTTGGAAAGAAGGACTAGCTATCAGCAATCAGCCTTCAGCTTTCAGTCTCCGGTTTCGGATGACGTGCTGATAGCTGAATGCTGACGGCTGAAAGCTAAAGACCCATGAATCGTACGCTTGAGCCTGAATTGATGGACGATGCCGCGCAAGTTTTGGCCTATGCGGCGGCGGATTTTTCGCAAGAGAACCAGGGGTTTGTTGATCGGTTCTGCGAATACTTTCAGGATTTTTCTGAAGGCCACGTGCTCGATTTTGGTTGTGGCCCTGGTGATATTCCCATTCGCTTCGCTCGCGCGGTGCCAGGCTGCCGGATGACCGGTATTGACGCCTCGGCCCCGATGGTGCGGTTGGCCGAGGCAACGGTGCAACAGGCAGGCTTGTCCGGTCGTATCACCTTTCGCTGTGAGCGTTTCCAGGCCGTTGCGCTGGGTGAGCCGGCTGATGCCGCCATCTCCAATAGCCTGTTGCACCATGTGCCGAACCCTCTTCAATTTTGGCATAAGCTGCGATTGGCCCTAAAGCCAGGCTCACCGGTGCTGGTGATGGATCTCTTGAGGCCTGCATCGCCGGAAGAGGCCCTGGCCATCGTTGATCGGTATGCCTCCGGGGCGCCTGACATTCTCAAAATGGATTTTTACAACTCACTGCTCGCGGCCTTCACGGAAGATGAGGTGGCGGCGCAGTTGGCAGAAATGAATTTGAGCCGGTTGATGATTGATGTGCCGGATGACCGGCATTGGATAGTAGGAGGACTTGTCTAGCAGGATGCTGAAAGAGACGCCCAACGTCATTCTCAGTCGTCTGTCTCCCTGCGACGTACCCCAAGGGTACGCCTCAGTCGCCCGACTCCTTGCGGCCTAGTTGGATCGTCTATTTGAGCATCCTGCGCGCGAGCGGCTGGTGAAAACGGCCACCAACTTCGTTCTCGCCTCGGCCACATCCTCAACGTACCCTTGAGGGTACGCCTGCGGTGTGGCCGTCGGCTGCGGCCTCGTTGGATGACCGTTTTGACCATCCTGTCTATCCCGCAATATATCCCGGCTCGATCTTCTAGCCGATCTCGCATGCCCCTCGCGCGATGGTGCTGGCTTGTGTATGCTACCGCGCATGCGGTTCTCGCTTGGATTTTTCTCTCTCATCCCTCTTTTGATTGTCATGCTCGCAAGTGCAGACTGTGCGCAGGCTCAGCTTGAACGCCTGCGGAAAAATAGAGCAGCTGAACAGGCGGCAGTAGTGGAGCCTCCCATGGTCGAGATTCCTGAAGGGATATTTGTCATGGGGTCGGACGGAGGCCAGGCGCTGGAGGACGAGCGCCCTAAACATCAGGTCTGGCTCGCCACCTTCTTCATGGACCTCCATGAAGTGACGACCGCACAGTATTCGGTCTTCCTTGTTGCCACCAATCACCCAGCCCCCTGGCAATGGAACATGGTCGATCTGTCGCAACATGGTGATCGGCCGGTGATCGGCGTGGACTGGGCCGACGCTGACGCCTATTGTCGGTGGAAGGGGACGCGGTTGCCCACAGAAGCGGAATGGGAGAAGTCGGCCAGAGGAACGGATGGACGTCTGTATCCTTGGGGCAATCAGCTTCCATCTAAAGATCGGGCAAATTTCGCCTTGGGTGCGCGGTTCAGCTATAGCCAGGTTCTAATGCCCGTGCAGGCCTATGAACCAGGTAAGAGCCCCTACGGGCTCTATCAAATGGCTGGGAATGTGTGGGAATGGGTGCAGGATTGGTATGGCGCGGATTATTACGGAATCTCGCCGGAACGAAATCCTCAAGGACCGGAGCAGGGACCATTCAAAGTGTTACGAGGCGGGTCTTGGTCTGACCTGCCAAAATATTTACTCGCCTATGGACGATTCAAACTCCCGCCAGAGACACGCAATAGTTATACGGGATTTCGTTGTGCCAAATCCTAGCAGGATGCTGAAATAGACGTCTACTGTCGCTTCACGCTTCACGTTTCTCTGAGAGATGACTTACGAGCCACTCGCCGATCGTTGTGGTTATTTGCAAAAAATCTTCTCCGCGAGTGAATTGGTGGTCGGCGTCAGGCAGGAGGTCCAATCTCTTTGGACCCCCCAGCGCGTCGTACAATCGGCGGCTTTGATGGAGGGGGACACATTCATCCCGTTCTCCCTGCACGATCAATGTGGGCGCGGTGATTTTCTCGGCCGGCTCGTAGGCAATGTGGGTGAGACAGTCTTCGTAGAAACCGTACCGCAGTTTGATCCGCTCAGTGCCGCCCATGATATTTGGGATCGTGTCCGTAGTTTGCCAGCGCGCCAACTCTTCTGCGCCGAATGTGAGGCGCAGTTCTTCCGCAAAATCGACCACGGGACATTTGAGGGCCAGGCAGGCGATGTCGCGGCGTTGGGCCGCTGTGAGGATGGCGACGAGTCCTCCAAAGCTTGAGCCGACGAGACCGATGTGGTCATAGCCCCTGGCGATCATCAGATCCAGGGCCGCCAGGGTTTGCTGGATCGCCAGAGTGGTCGTGATGGCGTCGAACGGTCCGTCGCTGGCGCCTTGGCCGAAGAAGTCGAACCGAAAGGTTGCCAGCCCCTGTTCATTGAGGAGCCGGGTCAGTGTTGTGTTGGTCGTGCTGTTCTTGCCGGAGAGAAATCCATGGCAGAGGAGGACGAGAGTCGTTGTCGGGTGGTCCGGTCTGCTTAGGATCGCAGAGACGCTGTGCCCTTGCGGATCGCGAAACGTGAGGGCTTCTTCCATGGGCAGGCGATTATTCCTCAGGCCGAAGCCCTAAGACCCAGGCGAGTTTGGCTGTGAAAATGGTTAAGCTGCCGAGGAGTAGTCCAACGGTGACCCAGGTAGCAATTTGCATGGCGAGTGAATTGAGCGAAAAATTCCAAGTCATCGCAGCTAGCAGGCCGAAGCCCATCGTGCCTAAACTCAATCCCGTCAGCTGAACGGTTCGCCACCGGTTCATGATGGCGGTGAGTTGATCCCGATAGGGCCCCTGCTTCTTCTTGCTGGGGACACGGCTGGTTGCCAGCATTTCAGGAATGCCATAGGACAGGGCTCCTACGACGGTCTGGAGGATGAATCCGATCAAGGCCATGTGGGTATAGGCCGCGAGGTGCAAGGACCCGAACGGCAGTATCGGCAACTGGGGGAATGCGTTGGCTCCGACGAGGACCCCCATGATCATGGTGAGGACCAGGAAAAATGTCGCGACCAGGAGGTGGTCTGAGGCGGCATTCCCTGGCTGGCCTGAGCCGATCCAGGTGCGCAGGAGGTTATAGGCATAGAGGCCGATGCTGATGACGAGGAGTCCCCCGACCGCAAGTTCAAGCTGGAGGGACGAGGTGATAAACCCGCCGATCAAGACGGCAAAGCCGACTGGCAGCAGTCTCATGACGAGTGTGGCGAGTCGCGGACTGTAGAGCTCGGCATGCAGGATGATCGGCAGGAGGCGATGCGTGAGGCCGATGATGGCCAGCGTGACGAATCCCAGCAGAATGATATGTAGATGTAGAAGCCGCGCATGGGCATAGAGTT
>JAPLLI010000053.1 GCA_026387615.1 Nitrospirota bacterium | reverse complement strand
AGCGCCATCCGATCAGACATTGTGGACCGTGCCTATCGCCAGAGTGTCACCAAAGCGGGAAACGGCCGGCTCCTCGGTGGAGGAATCTACGACTTCCAGACCTATGCAACGGATTTCATCGCGAAGTACCAGGGATGGTCCCTCCAGGCGGAAGGGTACTACCGGCACCAGCGGGTGAGGAACAGGGATAGCGGAGCCACGCCATTCGACCTCGCCACCGTACCAGCGGCCCAATATACCGGCCCCCCAGTGGATCTGGGTCAAGCCTGGGGCTGGTATGCCCAGGTCGGGAAATATGTCATCCCCCGGAAACTCGAGCTTGCCGTCCGTTATGGGGTGATGGATCCCTCAACCAAACAGAAGCACGACCTCACGAAGGAGTTCGGCGCCGCCATCAACTACAGCTTCGACGGCACTTACAACAACCGGCTTGTCGTCGATTACTCCAATATCACCATGGGAAGCGGAGGGCGCGCGCCGGACCGGTATCCGTGGGAAAGTCTGCCGGGATTCGGTCGCGATCTCATCGAAAACCGGGTCAATGTGCAGTATCAATTCTATTTTTAAGGCGGCACGAATTATTTTTTAACAGGCAGGAGAAGCATCATGAGACACCCACGCCAATGGTTCAGGACTATGCTCGTATTCGGTGCCGTGACGGCATCGCTCTGGGTCACGCCGCCCGTGCAGGCGCAACCGGAGACCCTCACCATCGCCGCCGCCAACAGCCTCAAGGATGCGCTCCGGAACGTCTTGCCGCTCTTCGAAGCGCAGCACCGTGAGATCACCGTGCGGGTCATCTACGGCCCCTCGCAAACGCTCCGTAATCAGATTGAACAGGGCGCGCCGGTGGATGTCTTCCTGCCGTCGCTGTTTGAAGAGATTGAACAGCTCGAAAAGAATGGACTGATCATTCAAGGAACCAAGCGTGTCTATGCCGGCACGTCCCTGGTCTTAGTCTTCGTCGGTGGGAAAAGTGACCGCTCAGTTTCTCAAATACAACAAGCTCGATGCGCAACTGAAGTCTCAATATGTCTTCGGGGAGCATTCCCGAGCCGTGCTCGATCTGGTCGCCAAAGGCGAAGCCGAAGTCGGCATCGTCTATCGAACCGACGCCCTGTCGAATATGAAAATCCGCCTTCTCGACACAGCCCCGGTCGGATCCCATACTCCCGTCCGCTATGGAATCGCCACGGTCTGGACCGCCAAGAACCTGTCAGGTGCCAATGAGTTTATCGAGTTCTTACTGACACCCCAGATACAAACCACCCTACAAGAATATGGGTTCGATCGGGTGTCACCCGAGGTCGGCGCGGCTCAACAGCAGGAGGTCAAACCATGAACAGCATCAACCATTCAAGCAATCCACACAGTTTGCGGTCAATTCAGGCCCTGTTCCTCCTCATCGGTCTCACGATGATCGCCGGGTGCGCGAGTCAGCCCCTCGCACCTCAAAAGACGATCTATGAGTCAGGGCTCAACACGATCCGCCTGGAGAGAGATCCCGACTCGACATCGAATTCGCACCCAACCGCGCTCACGCCGACAGAAATAGGCACGTTGCTCCGCGGCGTCCGGTCATGGGAACGGCGAAACGTCATTCACCAATTGTTCAGCGGTCAAGCGGACCGGACCAGAGCCTTCCGGGATGAGGAAATCATCGTGCTCGCTCCGGCACTCTCAAAGGCCCTGGCGCAGGCTACCCCTGCCCAACGCGTCTACTTCCACTTGAGCCATGCCACGGATCAGGGGGACGAAGAAACCACCAACGGATGGCTGTCGGTGCGAGGCCCCATTCTCTCCCTCTCATTTAGCGAGGTTCATGATCGGCATAGCCCAGGTTCCGATATCAGCAAGTATGACCGGCAGATGCCCAACGTCCCGGAACGGTCCGCAGCCTTCGATGTGACCTTTGAGCCAGAGGAGCATTTGGTCAAGGTCAGTTCGACTGCTCGCTTCTGGGCACCGGATCAGCAGGAAGAGTTGCGGATACGATACCGGGAAGCATTGGGATCAATACCGGTTCAACCTGATCTAGAAAAGAGTAACAGGTAACCCCGTCAATTCACGAATTGCGAGCTCCAGAAAGTCCGAGGCGGCAGGGGATTCAATCCTCAGCTGCCTTGGACGAAATAGGCAGGCTAACCGCACGAATCCTGCGCGCCGGCACCCCGCTACCGAACAATCAGACGGGGGACGCTGGTGCGCATCATGTCGCTATGGTACCTTACGCTATGCGTCGTACCTCCGTCGGCTGGATTGCCCGCCTCGCCATCGGCAAGAAACTCGCGCTGTCGTTCAGCGTGATCTTCCTCCTGCTCATCGGCAGCCTCGGCGCCTCGTTCTTCTATCTCTCGTACGGCATGTTGCAACAGCATGGGCGAGGCGACCTGGCCGACCAGGAAAGCCGCACGATCGTCGCCATCGCCGATGGCCTGATCGCCTTACGCGCTCAGCGGGAAGACATCGACGTCGCAACCAGCCAGGGCGCGAAAACCCGAACTGACGCAGAGCCTCTGTACGAGCAGACCGCAGCCACGATCACCGAGGCCATCGCCTCGCTCATCGAACTGCACCGCAAAATCGATGTAGAAATGAAGATCGAGGGAGACCGCCTGGTCGAGCAGGCACGGTTGATCGTCATCGGCGTCGTCGGCCTGCTGGGACTGCTCATTCTGTCGATGTACCTCATGATGCAGCGGCTCGTGGCCGGACCGCTGAAACGGCTTGCCGCCACGGCCGATCGGGTCGCCCATCATGACCTGACAGCCCAGTTTGAACCCTGGCCCACACAAGACGAGGTCGGCATCCTGGCCGATTCCCTGACGACCATGCTGGCCAATCTCCGCGAACGAGGCACCGCCCTCATGCGCAAAACCAAGGAACTGGAAGCCTTCACCTACTCCGTCGCGCACGACCTCAAGGGACCTCTTCGCGAAATCGAAGGCTTCTCCTCTCTCTTGAAAAAACGGTTTGAAGACACCGGAGATCCCCAGGTCACACACCAGCTCGATGTCATCCGAACGTCGGCGCTCCGGCTCACCACAATGATCGACGCGCTGCTCAAATATTCACGCTTGGAACAACAGAACCTGCCGCGATCCCGCTTCAACGTGCGAGACATGATCGACAGCCTCATCGCAGATCGATTCGGCAATGCGCCGGGCCCCACGCCGAAAATTCATGTGGACCTGCCCTTCTCCGACCTCTATGGTGAACCAGCCAGCATCCGTCAGGCCCTGGTCAACCTGCTCGACAATGCAGCGAAATTTTCCCGCCATGCCACGACCTCGGATATCCGCATCGGCGGCGCCCAGACCGCGACGGAACGGATCATCTGGGTCCAAGACAGCGGGATCGGGTTCGGCCCCCAGGATTGCGAAAAAATCTTCGGCCTTTTCGAACGGCTGCACCAGCCGACCGACTATGAAGGCACCGGCGTCGGACTGGCGATCGTAAAAATGGTGATGGAGAAACACCGCGGGCGGGCCTGGGCCGAATCCACCGTGGGCACCGGCAGCACATTTTTCCTCGCGTTCCCGGGTGACCAAGAAGCTGTCAGCCCTCAGCTTCGGCCATCAAACAGACTGAACGCTGATCGCTGAACACTGATGACGAAGAGCTAACCTATGCGCATTCTGATCATCGATGACGAAGAATATGTCCGTTTAGTCCTGGAGCAGGCGATCCGCCTGGAGGGCTGCGAGGTCACGACCGCCTCACGGGGACAAGAGGGATTGGATCGGCTCGCCTCCGGCTCGTTCGACTGCGTGGTCAGTGATCTGCGCATGCCTGGTATCGACGGCCGCGCCGTACTGCGCTGGGTGAAAGACCATCAGCCGGATGTGGACGTCATGATCCTGACCGGGCATGGAGACGTGAAGGACGCCGTCGAGGCCATCAAGGAAGGCGCCTGGGATTTCCTCATCAAAGATACGCCCTTCGATGGAACGGTCATCAAAGCGGCGATCGCAAAACTCCGCACCGTTCGCGCGCTACGACGCGAAAATGTCGCGGCGAGGCTGGGCGGATTTTCCCACACGAACGACCCGATCGTGCCGGGCCAGAGCCCGGCCTGGCAGAAGCTCATGACACAGGTCGCGCAGGTGGCTCCGGCGAACGCCCCGGTCCTGATCCAAGGCGAAACCGGATCGGGGAAAGAAGTCGTGGCCCGCCAGCTCCATGCGCAAAGCCGCCGCGCCGCCGGCCCCTTTCTCGCCGTAAACTGCGGCGCCGTCAGCCGCGAACTGTTGGAAAGCGAACTCTTCGGCCACGAAAAAGGCTCGTTTACCGGCGCAACCGCCGCGAAGCCAGGACTCATCGCCGCAGCCGAAGGCGGTACGCTTTTTCTGGATGAGCTGGGCGAGATGCCGGGACCGATGCAGGTGAGCCTGCTGAGATTTCTTGACCGAGGCGAATACAGACCGGTCGGCAGCACGCGGACCCTCCAGGCCGATGTCCGCATCCTCGGCGCCACGAACCAGGACATCCAAGAACTGGTGCACCAGGGCCGCTTCCGGGACGACCTGCTCTACCGCATCAACACCGTCACCCTCCGCGTGCCCCCGCTCCGCGAACGAACGGAAGATCTGCCGAAGCTTGCAGAACAGATTCTCTCCAGCCTGCGCATTCCCGGCACGACAAAACGCCCCCTCTCCCCTGAGGCCCTACAGGCCCTGGCGACCCATAGTTGGCCGGGGAACGTCCGTGAACTGCGCAATATAATTGAAGGCATCATGTTGATGAGCCATGGAACCGGTCCGATCGGTCGAGACGAGGTCCTCGCGCTATTACCGAAAACCCGCAACCCGCTTCAGACTGAAGATCACGCACACCTGCCGCTGGAAGCAATCGAACGGCTCCACATCCAGCGCGTCCTCGAAGCCAGCGGAGGAAATAAAACTCACGCGGCCAAGACCCTCGCGATCGACTATAAAACGCTGCTCGCGAAGCTCAAGAAATACCGGCTCGCCACATAACAGAGGAAAGAATGCGGAGAAACGACCGCCTCATGTAGAATGAGGAATCCTCTTCTCCTGGAAGAGGTCAGCACAAAACAGCCCGCGGAGAACAAAGGAACAGAGGCCATGAAACGCACTGCCTCAGCCGCAGAACAAAAGGCCCAAAAACGGTTCGGCAGCAGTACCCGCGCTGCATCGTTTTATGCCAAACAGATGCTGGATCAGCTGAATCCCACGATGCAGCGATTCATCTCACGGCAAGAGATGGTCTTCGTTGCCACCGCCGATGCCAACGGCTCATGCGATTGTTCCTTTCGCGCCGGCGCCCCTGGATTCGTGCACGTGCTGGACGAGAACACCCTCGCCTATCCGGAATATCGGGGCAACGGCGTCCTGGCGACCGTCGGCAATATTCTGGAGAACCCGCAGATCGGGATGATCTTTCTGGATTACTTCCAGAGCACGGTTGGCTTGCACGTCAATGGAAAGGCCCGGGTCCTCTCCCCCGATGACATAACGGACGTACCCCATCTGCCAGCGAGCCTGGTCGAGGCGACCACACTCAAGGGAGGAAGAGGCCTATATCCACTGTTCCAAACATGTCCCGCTCCTCAAGCGGTTAGACAAGCAGATCGATTGGGGCAGCGACGACGAGGTCAGCAAGGGCGGAGACTTCTTCAAAACCAAACCGGGCCCCAGGCTCTAACCGGCTGCGAAAAAACTCAGTGCATGAAAAAAAGCGGCCAACAGGCTCCGAGTGGCACTGTGGCCAGAATAACCACAGGATGCTCAAAAAGGCCGCCCAGCAAGGCCGCAGCAAGCGAGAACGCCGCTGGCGGACTTTTCCAGCATCCTGCTAAGGCCTGCCCCGCGGCTACCCGCTCCCACGTTCAAGGCCTTGCTTTTCCCGCTGCGGCTCTTGCATGCTGCCTCTTTTCGATTATCCCATCAGTCCCGCGAAGCTGAACAAGGAGCGCTCATGGCCGATGAATTACACCCGCGACGCATCGATGTCTTAGCAATCGGATTATTCGGGCTGGCGGTGGGCGCCCTCACCCTGGGCGCCGCACAACTCGGCGTCATTCCTGACCGGGATCACATCGGCACCCTCGTCATCGCCCTCGCCTTCGGCGGCATCGTGCAAATCCTGGCCGGGATTACCGACATCCGCTACCACGAACAACTCGGCGGCACGGCCCTGACAATGTACGGCTTCTTCTGGACCACCGTCTGCACCGCCAAACTGGTCAGCGCGAGCAGCAATTTTCAGCTCGATATGGTGCTGTTCGCACCGATCAACCTGGTGTATTTCTTCTTTTCCGCCGTCATGGTCTACCTCACGGCCTTCCGGAATACGACGCTCTGCGCCCTGCACCTTGTTATTACCGCGACCTTCTTGCTCACCTTCCTGGCGCGCCTCGGGCAAATCGGCGAATTATTTCCCGGCGTCTTCCACATCCTCGTGGGGCTCATGGCCTTCTACCATGCCGTCGCCAGCCTGACCTTTGCCTTTACCGGGCATTCCTTACTCCCGCTGGGTCCCGCGCTCTTACACCATCGGGCAGACAAGAGACACAGCTAGCGCCGGCTCACGCAAACCGTCGCTCGTATCTCGCGGGGAGGAGAGCGTATGGCTAATGGCGTATAGCAAAGACACGACTCTTCATTCCTGGCTATACGCCATAGACTCTTTTCTTCTGGCGGGTGGGCGACGAACGACAAATGAAATTAGAGCTTGCTATGACTTCTGCTTCGCGCGAGCCATGGCGAGCGCCATGGCCATCGTGCCAGCCGGCTGAGGCTGCTGACGCTCCGGAGCGCGTGGGGATGAAGACGGGCGCCGATCACGCTGGTCGCGTCCTGCGCCAGCAGAGGCCTCAGCCGGCGCGCGAGTTGACGCCGCACTGCCCGGCACATCGTCCAGACGCATCGTCAGCGCGATGCGCTGACGTTTCACGTCCACCTCCAGCACTTTCACCTTGACGATCTGGCCTGGCTTCACGACCTCATGGGGATCCTTGACGAATTTATTGGCCAACGCCGACACATGCACGAGACCATCCTGATGCACGCCGATGTCGACGAAGGCGCCGAAGGCCGCCACGTTCGTCACCACCCCTTCGAGGACCATGCCTGGGTGCAGGTCCGTCAGGGATTCGACGCCCTCTTGGAAGGTGGCCGTCTTGAATTCCGGGCGAGGATCGCGGCCCGGTTTCTCCAACTCCACGAGGATATCGCGCACCGTCGGCACGCCGAACTTCTCATCGGTAAAATCGGCGGGAGATAATCCCTTTAACACCGCTGGCTGCCCCATCACGTCCATCATCCCTTTTCCGATCCTCGCCAGAATCCGCTCGACCACTGGATAGGCTTCCGGATGGACGGAGGAGCGATCCAAGGGATTATCCCCGTCGTTGATGCGCAAAAAGCCAGCCGCCTGCTCGAAAGTCTTGTCGCCCAAACGGGGCACCTTACGGATCGTGGTGCGATTCAGGAAGGGACCGTTCGCATCCCGGTATTCCACGATATTCTTCGCCAGCACCTTATTTAAACCAGACACCCGCTCCAGCAGCGGGGCCGAGGCCGTATTCACGTCCACGCCCACGGCATTCACGCAGTCCTCGACAGTCGCATCGAGCGAACGGGCCAGCGCCCGCTGATTCACATCATGCTGATATTGACCGACACCGATCGCCTTGGGATCGATCTTCACCAGCTCAGCCAACGGGTCTTGCAGACGCCGGGCGATGGAGACCGCTCCGCGCAGACTGACATCCAGCTCGGGAAACTCGGCCGCGGCAAAGGCCGAGGCTGAATAGACCGACGCGCCGGCTTCGCTGACCACGATCTTGGCCACTTTCTGTTCCGGCTTGTGCGCCGTCACCAATTTGATCACCTCAATGGCCAGCTTGTCGGTCTCCCGACTGCCGGTCCCATTGCCGATCGAGATCAATTCGACCCCATGCTGCACCACCAACCGGGCCAGCGTCGCCAACGATCCCTGCCAGTCATTGCGCGGCTGAAGCGGGTACACGGTCGTAGTTTCCAAGAGTTTGCCGGTCGCATCCACCACGGCCACCTTGCAGCCGGTACGGATGCCTGGGTCCAGGCCAAGCACAGCCTTCGGGCCGGCAGGCGCCGCCAGCAACAATTCATGCAGATTGCGTCCGAAAATCTTGATCGCCTCGGCTTCCGCTGCTTCGCGCAACTGCACCAGCAGCTCCACCGACAGATGCAGGTGCACCTTCACGCGCCAGGTCCAATCGCAGACGCCCAGGAGCCACTTGTCCGCGCGACGGCCCCGGTCTTCAATGCCGACATGCGCCGCGATCGTCGCAATACAGGGATGCGGCACGACGGCTTCCAGCGCCTCGCCCAAGCCCAAGTCCGTCTTTAACACACCCAGGGTCCGGCCACGGAACAAGGCCAGCGCACGATGCGACGGGATGGTGCGGATCGTTTCGGAATAGGCATAGTAATCCCGGAACTTTTCCTCCTCGGCCATTTCCTGACCCTTCACCACGCAGGAGGTGATCACGCCCTGGTCCCAAAGGCGAGTCCGTAATTTGGCGAGCAGCTCGGCGGTTTCGGCAAAACGCTCGACCAGAATGTCACGCGCCCCCTCAAGGGCGGATTTGGCATCCAGCACGTTGATGGCCTCCACCCCCTCGGCGGCGGGTTTCACGTTCAGATACTTCGCCGCTTCCTGCTCCGGATCGAGCGTCGGATCGGCGAACAGGGCATCGGCCAGCGGCTCCAACCCTGCTTCGCGCGCAATCTGCGCCCGTGTGCGCCGCTTGGGCTTATAGGGCAAGTACAAGTCTTCCAACGTTTGCTTGGTCGCAGCCGCCTCAATGGTGCCGCGCAAGATATCGGTCAGCTTGCCCTGTTCCTCAATCGAGGCCAGAATCGCCGCTCGCCGCGATTCCAACTCCCGCAGATAGAGGAGGCGCTCTTCCAGCGTGCGCAAATGCGTGTCGTCCAGATTGCCGGTGGCTTCCTTCCGATAGCGTGAAATAAACGGCACCGTCGAGCCTTCATCCAGCAACGCGACTGCAGCCGCAACCTGATGGGGCCCGACGCCGAGCTCCTTCGCGATAAGGGGAATAATCTTCAGCTGCGCTGCGGCTGAAACAGTCTGGGTGCCTGGTGAATCCATCTCTGTCCGTTACCGATCTTTCCGAAAGCGGCACCGCGCCGAGTGTCGGCCACTCGGAGTCACGGGCGCGTTCTGATTATGGGGTGGTACACATCTTCGTTGATGGGCTGTGACGCCTGCAGCGCGCGCGAGGCGAGAACGCGCCATCCGACGTTCGACGTTCCTGGTTCAAATTCAGAACACCTCGAACTTCTGGCTCGAACCCTCGTCCCTCTCGCTCCGCAACCTGTGAATCGCGTCCGCTTACTCTACCGTACAGACCATCGAAGCGCTGCTGCGAAAAATGGCATCCCGCAGCCTACTTAGGAACGAAAGGGCTGAACATCACCGGATTTACGCAACATCTTATTCACTTCGTCCAGGTGCAGTTCTTCACCGACGATCATCTCTCTTGCATACTCCTCTAAAAGAACGGACTTTCCCTCGGAGAGTTTCAGCAATTCATAATAGGCAGCAATGGCGCCTTTCTCATGCTCCAAACTTTCCCGCAAGATATCGCCGACATCATGCTTCTCCGTTTCCAATAAGGTGCCGATTTTGAGCGAGGGATGGCCGCCCAATAGCGTAACCAGCTCACCGGCTTTATGCGCATGAGCCAGACTCTCATCCGCATTCCCCTTCAGCCACGCCACGATCGGAATACGGTTATACCCGTACACCATCAACGAGTAATGCATGTAGCGCACGACTCCTGCCAACTCATGCTCCATAATGCGGTTGAGAATCCCTACTGCCCGTTCCGTTTCTTGATCGTTCATCTCAGTCTCCTCCTCATGTGCGATGCGACGCCGACTGACGGACATCTGGCATCATAGCTTGGCATACGACTATCCCCACCCGGCAAGTTTACTGCAACCGCCGGCTGGTATCCACCACGCCTTATTCAACAGCGCAGGCCCCCGAGCAGATAGACCATAGGCGCGAACATGAAACTTCTTCGATGGGAGATAAAACGAGCAGAACGCAAATCATCGCACCAGTATTCGCGCCAGCCGAACGCCTCGTTCACAGACCCCGGAGCCTGCTAGATCTCAGGCTGAGACTCCGTTACACTTCCCTAAAAGGAGAGACCGATGCGGGAGGAACGGATCATCAATTATTATACGCTGCTTGAACTCTTGCCTACCGCCACGGAGGCGGAAATCAAAAAAGCCTGGCATGAACAGGTTCAGGTCTGGCATCCGGATCGCTTTGGCCATTCAGCGACCCGGCCGCACGAGCCAGCTACGATGCCAAGACGCAATCCACGGCCGCTCAGAAGCCGGCCTCGCGCCAGGCCCCCACAGCCAATCCCTCGTCCGGCACCTATTCCAGCACCCCGCCCCGCGCGCAACAGACCGCGCAATCCAGCCAAGGGCCCCGCGGACCGCAATCGCTCATCATGCTGCTCTCTCAGCAAGGCCAACCCAAACTCATGGTGCCGGCCATTCATCTCTACGTCGACCCGCGCGAGCACCAGCCCTACGACTTTCACGGCTTCGTGCGCATCGCCGGAACAATGCGGGAAACATTGCCCGTCAGCGGTTATGCCATTGCGGAAGTCCCCGAGCTCTTGTGTATCAAGCGCATCGGCGTCGAAGACCTCTATACGGTCTTTTCAAATCCCTCCTACAATCGCCCGCCATTTCTCGAAGAACTCGAACAGGTCCTCGCCTTTCCCTCCCGCTTTCTCGTCATTGAAGGCACGCTCCAGCATCGCAAAGCCGGAGGCCGTCTCAACCAGTACCACAAGATCGGGCTGATGGATTTCCTAGACTCCCTCACGGCGAGATATGGCATCCAAGTTATTTATACAGACACGCGCGACGAGGCGGAAGAACGCATCGCCAACCTTGCAGCGCTGCACTATGCCTATTATTTTGCCGAGCAGCAGGGACTCGGACGCTGTCTGAAAGAGGGAGATGTCTAGCGAAGCAAATGGCTCGAAAAAACCGTATCTCGTGAAGCGTGAAGCGTATCTCGCAAGCAACACAGTCACTGTTTGCGAACGACGAAATACGAGAGACGAACGACGACGCTGAACCGTCCGTTCAGCGTCCAGGCCCGAGGCCAAACCCCAGCTGCCGCCAGGCTTCGTACACCACGACCGCGACGGCATTGGAAAGATTAAGGCTCCGGTTTCCCGGGATCATGGGAACGCGAATACATTGCGGCCCGGCTACCAGCCCCAGAATCTCAAGCGGTAACCCGCGGCTCTCCGGACCGAACACAAAGGCATCGCCTGCGGCATACGAGACCAAGTCGTACCGTTGTGTGCCTTTGGTCGAGACGGCAAACAGGCGTCGATCCTTGAATCGGTCGGCACACTCGGCCCAGCTTTCATACAC
>JAPLLI010000094.1 GCA_026387615.1 Nitrospirota bacterium | reverse complement strand
GCGCGGACGTCAGCTGGCCGAGAAAATGAAGGAACTCATTCCCCGGCAGATGTACGAGATCGCCATTCAGGCGGCGATCGGGAGCAAGGTCATCGCGCGCGAGACGATCGGCGCCATGAAGAAGAACGTCTTGGCGAAATGTTATGGCGGCGATATCTCGCGAAAGCGCAAGCTCCTCGATAAACAGAAGGAAGGCAAGAAACGCATGAAGTCAGTGGGGAATGTGGAAGTGCCGCAAGAGGCGTTCCTTGCCATCTTGAAAGTCGGTGACGAGTGAGCGGGGAGACGAATCATCCTCCATTGGGCGATTGCGCCTCTGTGACTCACGAGGGACAGGCGGATGCAGCGGGAGCGCCGACCTCGACCTCCGGACCGTCGTCGGTCTCACAGCCAGGCAGGAAATCGATCTTTCGCGAATATGCGGAAGCGATTGTTGTCGCGATGCTCCTGGCCTTTGCGATCCGGGTGTTTATCGTCCAGGCTTTTAAGATTCCGTCCGGCTCGATGATCCCCACCCTGTTGATCGGGGATCATATCCTGGTCAGTAAGCTGTCCTACGGCATTCAATGGCCCAGTCAGTGCAAGTTTCAAGTGGCCTTGCCCCCTGTCAATTGCTACGCGTCCCAGGCGTTGATCGAGTTCGGCAAGCCGCAGCGGGGAGACGTCATCGTATTCCGGTTTCCCGAAGACGAGGAAAAGGATTTCATTAAACGGATCGTGGGGGGGCCTGGCGATACCGTGCAGCTGCTCAATAAGGCCGTGTTAGTGAATGGGACGGTGCTCGATGATGCACCATTCACCCAACGGATCGATCCGGGGATCATTGATGGTATCATCAATCCGCGTGATAACTTCGGGCCGGTGACCGTGCCGGAGGGCGCCTATTTCGTGATGGGCGACAATCGCGATCAAAGTCTGGACAGCCGGTTTTGGGGGTTTGTGCGCGAAGAGAAAATCCGCGGGAAGGCGTTCCGTATCTACTGGTCGTGGAGCGGACAAGGTCAATGGACGGAGTGGGTCAGATGGGATCGATTCGGCAAAGCCATTCAATAGGTAAAGTCGCGAGGCAGGCAGCGGGGTCCGGAGGGCAGGGCCGCGGAGGGCCTGCGTCGCCGAAAACGCTCCGGCAATATATTCAGCGGTTCCCGCAGGCCTCTGTGCTTGTCATCGGGGACCTCATTCTCGACCATTATATCTGGGGCCGTGTGAGCCGCATCTCGCCGGAAGCTCCGGTTCCGGTGGTCCATGTCGACTCTGAGTCTTTCCGGCTCGGTGGTGCCGCCAACGTGTTCAATAACGTGCTGGCCTTGGGTGGAAAAGCGGACCTCTGCGGTGTCATCGGGTCAGACGAATCAGGCCGGATGCTCCTCAAAGAGTTGGGCACGACCCGTTCCGGGCGTGGAGGGGTTGTGATCGACCAGGACCGCCCGACCACCAGAAAGTCCCGCGTCATCGCCCACAACCAGCAGATCGTCCGGTACGACGTCGAGCGCCGCGTGGAGCTCAAGCCGGCGATGCAGCGGAAAATTCTTCGTTACGTCGAATCGCGGTTGCCGGAACTGTCCTGCCTGGTAGTGTCGGACTATGCCAAAGGCGTGGTGAGTGCGAGCTTGATGGCGGACATTACGCGCCTCGCCACCCTTCGCGGAATCCCCCTGGTCGTCGATCCGAAAGTCGAACATTTCAGCTATTACAAGGGTGCAACGGTCATTACGCCGAACCACCTGGAAGCGATGCAGGCCGCCGGCGTGCATGGCGATGACGATCAGGCCAGCAACGAGGCGGGCGCGATCATCCGGCAGCGTTTGGGTTGCCAGGCCGTGCTCATTACGCGAGGCGAAAAGGGGATGAGTTTATACGAGGGAGACGGCATTTCCTGGCACATTCCGACGCAGGCCCGCCAGGTGTATGACGTGACTGGCGCGGGCGATACGGTGATCGGGACGTTGGCCCTGGCCTTGTCGACCGGCGCGTCGATGCGAGATGCGGCAGCCCTGGCCAATCATGCGGCTGGTGTTGTCGTCGGCATGGTGGGCACGGCGACCCTGTCGGCGCAGCAACTCTCGGAGGCCCTTGGTGATGCCTAGTGCCACTCCCTCTGTCACCGTCGTAATTCCTGCCCGGCACGGGTCGTCGCGCTTTCCAGGAAAGCCCCTCGTCATGCTTGGGCGGAAGCCCATGATTCAGTATGTGTATGAACAAGCCGCAGCCTGTCCCTTGGTGACGGAAGTCGTGGTGGCGACCGATCATGGAGGGATTCGGGACGTGGTGGAAGGATTCGGCGGTCGGGTCGTGCTGACATGCGGAGACTATCGGACCGGCACCGATCGAGTGGCTGAGGTTGCGAGTAAGGCTCGTGGAGATTATTTTTTGAATCTGCAAGGGGACGAGATTCCGTTGCAGCCGGACTTGCTGGCGGATCTCATTGATCCCTTCATCGCGAGCGGCGTGGGGATGGGGACGTTGAAGCGCGCGATCGATTCGACGGAGGACGTCCACAATTCCTCGGTGGTGAAGGTGGTGACGGACCAGCTCGGCAACGCCCTCTATTTCTCGCGCGCGCCGATTCCGCTGGTGCGGGACGATGCCAGCCGTCAGGCCGTCGCAGGGTTGCATTACATTCACCTTGGTTTGTACATGTATCGGCGCGAGACCTTGCTGAAGCTGGCGGCGCTTCCCACCGGCCGGTTGGAGGATGCGGAAAAGCTCGAGCAGTTACGTGCGCTGGAGTACGGCATTCCGATCAGAGTCTGGGAAACCAAACGGGCCTCCTTGCGGGTCGATACGCCGGAGGATGTCGAGCCAGTGACAGAGAAACTCCAACAGTTTGAGATTATCAAGCGGGAGTTGGCGGCAATCAAGGCCAACTACGGGAAGTAGGGCCTGGTGACATACATGTCTGCATTATACGATTCGACAAGATGGGGGCAGCGATGAGTAAGTTCATTTTTGTCACGGGCGGAGTGGTCTCCTCCTTGGGGAAAGGGCTCGCCTCGGCCTCAATCGGCAACCTGCTGGAAAGCCGCGGGTTGAAGATCACGTTCCTCAAGCTCGATCCCTACATCAACGTCGATCCCGGAACGATGAATCCCTATCAGCATGGGGAAGTGTATGTGACGGACGACGGAGCCGAAACGGACTTGGACCTCGGCCACTATGAGCGGTACACGTCCCTGACCCTCACCAAAGAAAACAATTACACGACGGGTAGGATCTACCATTCGGTCATCACCAAAGAGCGTCGTGGCGACTACCTGGGTGGGACGGTGCAGGTGGTGCCCCATGTGACCGATGAGATCAAGCAGAGCATCATGCGCATCTCGAAGGGGATGGACGTCACGATCGTGGAGATCGGCGGCACCGTCGGCGACATCGAGAGCCTGCCCTTCCTCGAAGCGATCCGCCAGATGCCCTACGACGTGGGCCGCGAGAACGTGCTCTACGTCCATCTCACGCTGGTGCCCTACATCGGCGCAGCCGGGGAATTGAAGACCAAGCCGACGCAGCATTCCGTCAACAAGCTCCGGGAGATCGGTATCCAGCCCCATATTCTCCTCTGCCGGACCGACCGCTATTTGCCGCCGGAGCTCAAGGACAAGATCGCGATGTTCTGCAACGTCGAGAAAGACGCGGTGATCACGGCCAAGGACGTGGATACGATTTACGAAGTGCCGATCGTGTTTCGGAAGGAAGGGCTGGACGAGCTGATCGTGCGCCTGCTCCACCTGGAGACCGGTCCGCCGAACCTGCGCGAGTGGGATGCGATGGTCCAGAAGATCAAACATCCCAAGCATGAAGTCTCCATCGCTCTGGTCGGCAAGTATGCGGGGCTGAAGGAATGTTACAAGAGTCTCGCGGAATCGCTCGTCCATGGCGGCATCGACCATGAAACGAAGGTGAACATTCAGTGGATCGAATCGGAAGAGATTGAGCGGAACGGGACCGAGCGGATCCTGCGCGAAGTCGATGGCATCTTGGTTCCAGGCGGGTTCGGTTCGCGGGGGATCGAAGGGAAAATCGCGTCGATTCGTTATGCCAGGGAACACCAGATCCCGTTTTTCGGCCTCTGTCTGGGCATGCAGTGCGCGACGATCGAGTTTGCGCGGAACGTGGCAGGCCTGGCCGGCGCCAACAGCGCGGAGTTCGACGAGGCTTCCCCCTATCCCGTCATTCACTTGATGTCGGATCAGCAATCCGTCAGCGACAAGGGCGGTACGATGAGGCTGGGCTCCTACCTCTGCAAGCTTGGGGAGGGCACGCTGGCTCAAAAGATGTATGGAGTGAGCGAGGTGCGCGAGCGCCATCGGCATCGGTACGAGTTTAATAATGCCTACCGTGAGCAATTGACCGCCAAGGGACTCGTGCTGAGCGGGCTGTCGCCGGATGGCCGCCTGGTCGAAATTGTCGAGTTGAAGGATCATCCCTGGTTCCTGGCGACGCAGTTCCATCCGGAATACAATTCACGGCCCCACCATCCGCATCCTTTGTTTAGCGGGTTTGTCGGAGCGGCACTGCGCCGCAAATGCGGTCTCTGAGGTGAGATGCTGAAACCAGCTTGTAGCTTCGTTCTCGGCTCGTCGAAATCCTCAACGTACCCCTGAGGGTACGCCTCCGGGTTCGACTCGCCAGCGGCCTCGCTACAAGACTGGTTTGAGCATCTCACGGGATGTGAAAAATGGAAAACCTATGGCACACGAAGTTCACATCGGTTCCTTTAAAGTCGGGGCAGGCCATCGGCCGTTTCTGATCGCCGGGCCCTGTGTCATCGAGAGTGAAGCGCTCGTGCTGGAGACAGCGGCGCGCATCGCCGAAATCACCCAGTCTCTGGGCATGGCCTATATCTTCAAATCCTCCTTTGATAAAGCCAACCGGACCTCCATTACTTCGTATCGAGGCCCGGGGCTCGAAAAGGGTTTGGCGATCCTGAAGAAGGTCAAGGATCAGCTGGGCCTTCCCGACGGACGTCCATACGGAAGAGCAGGCGACCGAGGCAGGGAAGATCGTGGATGTGCTCCAGATCCCGGCTTTCCTCTGCCGGCAGACCGATTTGCTCATTGCGGCGGCCAAGACCGGCAAGGTCGTGAACGTGAAGAAGAGCCAGTTTCTTTCGCCGCAAGAAATGGGCAATGCGGTGAAGAAAGTGGAAGAAGCAGGCAGTCAGCGGATCATCCTGACCGAACGAGGGTCGTCCTTCGGCTACAACAATCTCGTCGTGGACATGAGGTCTTTTCCGGTTCTGCGGAGCTTCGGCTATCCGGTGGTCTTCGACGCGACTCATAGCGTGCAGCTGCCGGGCGGCGGGGGGACCAAATCTAGCGGCCAGCGCGAATTCGTCGAGCCCTTGGCCTGCGCGGCTGCCGGCGCCGGGGTCGATGGCTTCTTCATGGAAGTCCATCCCAATCCAGACGAGGCCCTTTCTGACGGACCCAACATGGTGCCGCTCCATCAACTCAAAGCGTTACTGGAACGGAT
>JAPLLI010000044.1 GCA_026387615.1 Nitrospirota bacterium | reverse complement strand
CCCTGCTCGGCCCAGTAGTGATGCAACGTGAGAATGAGGTCTTGGAAGGTCACAATCAACCCTGTGAGGTGGTGAAATTGCTGAGTTAACACCCCGAAGCGAGGGAAGAAGCTACCAGGAACGCTTGGAAACTGTCAAGAAACAATCCCTCTATGTTCAAGGAGTTGCATCGAAATTCTCCTGTCGTTTTGTCGCATTTGCTAGACCGGCAATGGAGGCCTCAATCCCTTCTCCCCCGTTCACTCCACTACTTGACGTGGCCGCAGCAGTACTCTATTGTCCAAGATACTTGATTTACTCACTCGGCATTGCGCTGGCTCTTGCATGAAACTTTCGAAAAAAAGCGAATATGGGCTTCGAGCCCTTCTGGAACTCACGCAGTTCTATGGCAAGGAAACATTGCAGCGCCAGCAAATTGCGACGCGCCAACATATCCCCGTGGAATTCCTGGAGCAGATCCTCCTCGCGCTCAAGCGGGCCGGATTACTTGCGAGCCGCCGGGGCATGAAGGGCGGCTATACGCTGATCAAGTCGCCGGACGAAATCACCCTGGGTCAAGTGATCCGCATCCTGGATGGACCGCTCGCGCCGATTGCCTGCGTGAGCAAAACCGCTTATCAAAAATGCAGCGACTGCCCCTACTCGTCAAAGCCCTACTGTCCCTTGCAAGATGCGATGGGCGAGGTTCGCAATGCCATCGCCGATATTTTAGACCATTACACGCTGAGCCAGTTTGCCATGGCCAGGCCAGCGAAACGCGCGAGCTGACATGCCTTCACCTCATCAAAGGAACGTCCTCATGGGTGCGTCACGCCTCTTTGCTCTGTTGCTGGCCTGGACCATTTTCTCCGGCTCCGTCCTGGCAGGAGAGACCAGGGAATTGACGCTGGCGGCCTATAGCGTGCCGAAGGAAGCCTACGAACGTACGATCATTCCTGCCTTCCAGCGGCAATGGAAACAGCGGACAGGGCAAGAGGTTCGAATCAGGAGTTCCTACGGAGCCTCCGGCGCCCAGGCCAGAGCCATCATCGGAGGGTTCGATGCGGACGTGGCAGTCCTCTCGCTGGAGGGGGACCTCGACCAAATCGCCAAGGCTGGCTTAATTACCCATGACTGGCGGACAGGGCCGCACAAAGGGATGGTCTCAGCCTCCGTCGTCGCACTTGGCGTCCGGAAGGGAAACCCGAAGGGGATCAAAAGCTGGGAAGACCTCGCCAGGCCAGGCGTGGAGGTCCTCTATCCCAATCCCAAGACCTCGGGCGGCGCGATGTGGGATGTGATCGCCATCTATGGAGCAGGGCTGAAACTGGCCGAGCAGCAGGCCGGAGCAGGAAAGAAGCCCAGCGCCGAATCGGCGGAAGCCTTTGCCACAGGCCTCTTGAAACGTATTCAGAAGAACGTAACGGTGATGGACAAAAGCGGGCGCGAATCGGTCACGACCTTCGAGCGAGGCGTGGGAGACGTGATCGTCACATATGAAAACGAGCTGCTCCCGCGGATCAAGAGCCACCGTCCCTACGAACTCATTGTGCCTCAGGAAACGGTCTGGATCGAGAACCCTGCTGCCATCATCGACAAGCATGTCGACCGGCATCATGTGCGTGATATCGCGGAGGCCTTTGTGGCCTTCCTCCATAGCGAAGAAGCCCAGGCCGCCTTTACTGAACTGGGATTCAGGCCGATCGGTCAGGCCTCATCACAGACACAGGCCGGCGCAGCGCTGCCCCTTCCGAACCGGCTCTTCACCATTGCAGACCTGGGCGGATGGGAGACGATCAGCACTAAACTCTTTGGCCCACGCGGGGCCTGGACCAGCACCGTCGAAGACCTGGCACGCGGAAAGTAAACGACAGACCATGACTACCCACAGCTTGATTCAACTGGCGCTCCGCTCCGCTTCTGTCGGGTACGTCGCCCTGCTTATTCTCTTCCCTCTTACGGCAATCGTCCATCAGTCACTGGTGGGGGGTCTCGACCATTTCACCCAGGACATCAGCAGCCCCCAAGCAGCCTCTGCCCTGATCTTGACGCTGGAAGCGGCCTTCATCACGACAGTCATCAACGCCCTCTTCGGCACCCTCTCCGCGATCGTCCTGGTGCGCTACGAGTTCCCGTGCCGATGGTTTCTCAATGCCCTGGTCGATCTGCCCTTCGCGATTCCCACGCTGGTGACCGGCTTGATGATCGCAGCCATTTACGGGCCGACCACCATCCTTGGAACCTGGCTGCACCAAAGCGGCATCTCCGTCCTGTACGACAAGCCCGGCATCGTCCTGGCGATGCTGTTTGTGACCATGCCCTTCACCATCCGTTCATTGCAGCCGGTGTTAATGGAACTGGAGCGAGACCAGGAGGAAGCGGCATTCAGCTTGGGCGCGAGTCCTTGGACGACGTTTTGGAAAGTCACAGTCCCCTCCGTACTGCCGGGACTCTTGACCGGGGTGTTCCTGACCTTTGTCCGGGCTCTGGGCGAATTCGGCTCCATCGTCATTGTCGCAGGCAATATCCCGATGAAGACGCAGGTGGCGTCGGTCTATGTCTATGGGGAAATCGAAAGCTATAACCCTCAGGGCGCCACATCGGTCTCGGTCTTCATCCTGCTGATTTCGTTTCTGGTGCTGATCCTGTTGGAGCGTCTGACCAGGCAGCCAGGCGAACGGATGCCTCTGTGGCTCCGCTGGCCGAAACGGCCTCTTTCCATGATCCATCCATCGGAGATCGGGTCACAGCCATGATACGTCGCCTCTTCATCGGTTCTGTCTGGCTCTACTTCGCGCTGCTCCTGGTTGGGCCGATCCTGTACCTTGCCGTCCATAGTTTCGACGAAGGGATCGCGGCCTTCTGGAATGAAGTGACAAGGCCGGACGCCCTGCACGGGTTCCTGCTTACGATCGAAATTACGGCGATCGTGCTGGTCCTAAATCTGATCTTCGGCACGATCACCGCCCTGGTGCTGGTGCGGCAACACTTTATTGGACGCACGATCCTGAGCGGGGTGATCGATTTGCCCTTTTCAGTCTCTCCGGTCATCGCGGGGTTCATGCTGATCTTGTTGTTCGGTCCCGAAACCATCCTGGGCACCTTCTTCGGCACCCTGGGAGTCAAAGTGCTATTCGCCATGCCGGCCATGGTATTAGCGACCCTGTTCGCGACCTTTCCCTTCGTCGTCCGCGAACTGACTCCCCTGCTACAGACGATCGGCACGGATGCGGAGGAAGCGGCGAGAACCTTGGGGGCCAACGAATGGCAGGTGTTTCTCAAGGTGACGCTCCCCATGCTCCGGTGGGGCTTTGTGTATGGAGCGACCTTAACAGTGGCCAGGGCCATCGGCGAGTTCGGCGCGGTGCTCGTCGTCTCAGGGAATATTCTCCTGGTGACGCAGACCGCCACCCTGCACATCTATCAGAGCTATGTAGATTTCAATTATGTGGGGGCCAATGCCGTCGCCCTACAGGATGCTCAACAAGACCGTCTAGCGATTCGTGAGGCGTGAATCGTCAGGCGTGAAAGGTTTCGGGGGAAGAGCGCTTAGCCATCCTGCGTTTCACTTTTCACGTTTTACCTTTCACGGTTTATGAGAACGAAGCTGGCGGTCTTTTTCAGCATCCTGTTAGAAAGGTACTGACGTGAAGATCGAAGTGCGAGGGCTCAGAAAACAATTCGGTTCCGTTCAGGCCGTATCAGACGTCTCCTTCGAGGTGAAGGAAGGGGAACTCCTCGGCCTCCTCGGACCGAGCGGCAGCGGAAAAACGACGGTACTGCGGTTGATCGCGGGGCTGGAAACGCCGTCCGGCGGAGACATCTATATCGACGGAAAGCGGGTCAACGACCTTTCCGTGCAGGATCGAAACATTGGATTTGTCTTCCAGCACTATGCCCTCTTTAAACACCTGACCGTCTTCGAGAACATCGCCTTCGGCCTTAAGATCAAAAAGTGGCAACCGGCTGACATCACGCAGCGCGTGGCAGAATTGCTCCAATTGATGAGCCTGGACTCATTGGAACATCGCTATCCCCATCAGCTGTCCGGAGGGCAGCGCCAGCGGGTCGCGATCGCCCGGTCCCTGGCTCCCAGACCGAGTGTGCTGCTCCTGGATGAGCCATTCGGCGCCGTGGATGCCAAGGTGCGGCAGGAGCTACGCGAATGGTTGATCCGGCTTCACGATCGCCTGAACGTCACCAGCCTCTTCGTGACCCACGACCAGGAAGAGGCGATGGAAGTCTCCGGACGCATCATCGTCTTCTCCAAAGGCAAGCTTGAACAGATCGGCTCTCCGGCCGAAGTCTATGAGGAGCCGGCCACGGAATTCGTGGCGCGGTTTATCGGAGCCATGAATATTCTGGAAGGTACGGTCCTGAACGGCGTGGTGAAAATTGGATCGCTTGAGTTTCCCGCCCCCACGATCCCGGACCAGGTTCAGCTCCAAGTGGGATTCCGTCCCTATTATGTGAAGATCTCTGAAGAGCCCACGCGCTACCGTCAGACTGCCACGCTCCGGCACATTTACTTCCTCGGCGTGGCCTATCGGCTTGAGATCGAAACGGCGGAAGGGCTGATCCTCCGGTCCCGTATGAACAAAGAAGAGTTCCGCCAATACCGGTTCGAAGTGGGCCAGCCTGTCTCCTTCGCCGTCACCCAGTTTCGCTTCCTTCCGCAAGAAGGGATCTCGTTCCCCTCCTCAGCGCTGCCTCAGCTGCTCGATGCAGGCCCCCTCACGCCCTGACCAGTCGATCCGCCTGATCCTTTCATTTCATTGACTCCATCCTGTCATTTTGATAGCCTGAAAACCCGCCCATTGCTGGCGATTTCTTACATCGATACAAGAGTTTCTCGGCACCTTTGCCACTACATCCCGAAAGGAGTTTCGATGGCCAACTCAACGGCTTCGCCGGAAGTACTCGCTGCCTTACACAACAAGGCCACCCAACTCCGCATCGAAAGCGTGCGGGCGACCAGCGAAGCAGGAAGCGGCCATCCTTCCAGTTGCTGCTCGGCCGCCGACATCGTCGCCGCCCTCTTTTTCTCGGTGCTGCGCTATGACCCGAAGAACCCCAAAGCCCCCAACAGCGATCGTTTCGTCCTCTCAAAAGGCCATGCAGCGCCCCTCCTCTATGCCGCCTGGGCCGAGGCAGGGCTCTTCCCGAAAAGCGACTTACTGAAGTTACGGACCCTGACGTCCGATCTCGAAGGGCACCCGACTCCCCGCCTGCCCTTTGTCGATATGGCCACTGGCTCGCTCGGGCAAGGACTTCCCGTTGGAATCGGTCTCGCGCTCAATGCCAAGTCCGTCGACAAAACGAGCTATCGCACCTATGTCCTGATGGGAGATGGAGAATCGGTCGAAGGATCTGTGTGGGAAGCAGCCGAAGTGGCGCGCCATCATCGCCTCGACAACCTCTGCGCCATTGTGGATATCAACCGGCTCGGCCAAAGCGATCCCACGATGCTGCAGCATGATATGGAGGCCTATCGGTCCCGCTGGACCGGCTTCGGCTGGCACGCCATCGTCGTGGACGGACACAGCCTCTCCGCCATTCTGGCCGCCTTCGATGAGGCAGCCAGGACCACCGGAAAACCGACCGTGCTATTGGCCAAGACCTTCAAGGGCCGCGGCATTTCCGTGATGGAGAACCACCCGGAGTGGCATGGCAAACCCTTAAAGAAGGGCGAAGAAACGGACAAAGCCATCGCCGAACTGACGGCGCAACTCAAGCCAAGCCAGCTGGAGATTCAAATCCAGCAACCCTACGCGGCGCCCTCCAAGCAGGCATCGATCGGGTCCTTACCGGCATCCCCCTACAAGCTCGGCGACTCGGTCGCCACACGTGAAGCCTTCGGCGCCACGCTGGCCACATTGGGTGACGTCAATCCGCTCGTCGTCGGGCTCGACGCCGACGTCAAGAACTCCACCTACACGGACAAATTCGGCAAAAAGTTCCCCGACAGATTTTTCGAAAATTTCATCGCGGAACAAAACATGCTTGGCGCGGCGGCAGGCCTGGCCGCTTGCGGCAAGATTCCCTTTGTCGCGACCTTTGCCGCCTTCTTTACCCGCGCCTACGACTTCATCCGCATGGCCGCGATCAGCGGCTCGAATATCAAGCTGGTCGGCACCCACGTCGGCGTCAGCATCGGAGAGGACGGCCCGTCCCAGATGGGGCTGGAAGACATCGCCATGATGGCGGCCCAACCGGGCGTCGTCGTGCTCTACCCCTCCGACGCCACCTCCACCTACCGGCTGGTCGAAGCCGCGGCTGCCCACAAGGGGATGGTGTACCTGCGCGCGGGCCGACCGAAAGCCCCGGTCATCTATGGACCAGAAGAACGGTTTCCAATCGGCGGATCTAAAGTCATTCGCCAGAGCGCCTCAGACGTCCTCACGATTGTCGCCGCCGGCGTCACGCTCTTCGAAGCCCTCAAGGCCTACGATCAGCTCAAAGCGGCGGGGATTTCCGTCCGGGTGATCGACCTCTACAGCATCGTGCCGATCGACCGGACCACCTTACTTGAGAGCGCCAAAGCCACCCAGGGCCGGATCCTCACCGTGGAAGACCACTACGCCCACGGAGGACTGGGCGATGCGGTTCTCAGCGCTCTGGGACCGGAAGGGTTGAAGGTCCACAAACTCGCGGTACGGATTATTCCCCACAGCGGGAAACCTGACGAACTTGTGGACCACTTTGGCATCGGAGCACGATCGATTGTCGAAGCCACCAAAAACATCACGAAATAAACCTTCGCATCCCGCCCTTCCTCACGAGTTGGGCGGGATTCCGCTGCTGAATATTCTGTCAGGGCCGGCGCGCCAACGGATGCTGCAGGAGCTGACCGAATCCCATTACGGCAAAGGCGACTTCATCTTTCGTGAAGGCGATCCGACTGAGTACTTCCACATCGTCAAGGAAGGAACGGTCAAGTGCGTCAAATCCACGCCTGACGGAAAAGAATGTACGCTGAAGATGCTCATGCCGGGCGACCTCTTCTGTTGCGACGCGTCCGCGTTCGATGGCACCTCGCATCCCGGATCGGCCCAGCCGATGGGAGACGTCAGCATCCTCCGGATGAACAAGAAGGCCTACTTCGACATGCTGCGGCGGAATCCTGACGCCGCGCTCGAAGTGATCAAATTTCTAGGCAATCGGCTGAAGGAAGCCCAGGAGAAGACTAAAGATCTGGCGCTCGACCGAGCGGACCAGCGGCTGGCCTCCCTCCTCGTCGACCTCGCCACCCGCAACGGGATTACAGACCCTGGCGGGATTCGGCTTACGGTTCGTCTCACCAGACAGGATATGGCCAACATGGTGGGAATCACGACGGAAACGGCCATTCGAATCATGGGCCGGTTCAAACGGGACGGCTTGGTCTCCGGCACCGCCAATCGCCTCTTCATTTGCAATCTTTCCGGACTCAAAGCCCTCGCCTCCGCCTCATAATCCTTTTCGGTTCGCCCCACTAATAACGACCAAAACATGATAAATATCATGTTTCATTGCATTGATTTAGCGTATGGTGCCAACGTATTACGTAGAATAACTTGGGTCGGGTCGAATCGCATCAACCCGGTACGTTCCAACGGCTATAAGACCGTCCACCATCACCAGAGGAGAAGAACGATCATGCGTGCATCAGGAAAAGCATTCGGCGCATTTGCCATCATCACAGGCCTCCTCGCCGGAAGCCTCGCCTTCTCGTCATCCGCCTGGGCCAAAACCCATGACGTAGCCATGACGGCCGTCGAGACGGACGTCGTAGTTGAAGGGAATGGCGAAAAGTACGCCGCCTGGACCTTCAACGGCACCTTCCCGGGTCCAGTCGTGCGGGTCACGCAAGGCGACACGATCAATTTCACCTTGACCAATCCCGCCACGAACAAGAATCCCCACGCGATGGACTTCCATGCGGCGGAAATCGACTTCCTAAAGAACTATCGGGCCATCACGCGCGGCATGTTCGGCGCCATCATCGTCGATCCCAAAGATGCGAAAGTCTGGGCCAAAGCGGATCGGGAATATGTGCTCGTGCAGTCCGAGTTCTTCAAGAACCCGAACGATGTGCAGGCCATGTTCGATCGCAAATACGACAACATGCTCTTCAACGGCGGCATCTTTAAATACCATCCCTTCGTGACCGGCGGTGGCAAGTTGGATGCGAAGCCGGGCGAGCGCGTCAGGATCTATTTCGTGAATGCCGGTCCGAATGAATTCTCTTCGTTCCATCCGATTGGTGAAATCTGGGACAACGTTTATGAGAGCGGCAATCCCAGCAACAAGCTCACTGGCGTGCAGACCTATGTCGTCGGGCCAGGCAGCGCCGCGACCTTCGATGTCGTCGTTGAATCGGCCGTAGCCTATCCGCTGGTCACCCACTCGCTCACCGGCGCGCTACGCGGCGCGATTGCGGTGTTGCTGGTCGGACCGGATGCCAAGCCTGCGCCCCTCATGCCGATGGTGCCTTGGGAACTGCCCGCAAAGTAAGATATGAGAGAAGGGAGCGATCCATCTGTGATCGCTCCCTTCTCTTCATAAGACCGCCGCTCGCTCGCGAAAACCAAATCATGCCGAACGTCACATTAGCCGTGTTCACAGTCCTCGCAATTTTCGGCATGACAACCTTCCCCTCCCCTGCTGCTGGCGCACCCAAAGAACGCATCGCCCTCATGCTGACAGGCTCAACCTGCCGCGAGATCCAGCAGACGATTGAAACAGTCTTACGGCACACAGAGGGAGTCTTCGCGGTCGATGGCGCCAGCGTCTCAGGCCATCTCCTCATCGATGTCGAGGAAGGAACAATCTCCGCGCAGGGGCTCCTCACGATCACTCAGGCGGCGATGGCCACAGACCTTTCATGTCGAGTCGAAGTTATGCGATCATGCATCACGGCCCCAGGACACAACAGAGCAGACCTACCAGCCAAGTAGGAAGCGACCTCTCATCACTCACGTCACACCCCATGTCATACAGACGCCCTGCCGAACCCTATCGGCCCCATCGCTTCCTGCGTGCGCTCTCGGTCACGAACCTCTGCCTCACGATCTGCCTGCTGGCGTCCCCGGTCATAGCGGAGGACACGCTGCTCGAATGGCTCCCCATCCGGCCCTTCAATTTCGACGTGACATTCAGCCAGCGAACCTTCGCTCCTAACAATCGAGTGATTGGAGCCCAAGCCGGGATTACAGCTCTCCGTTACGGCGACCTCGAGGTCCGAACGATGTATCAATACTATAGCAACCACACGCCGACCTTTAAGACCGATCAAAACTCACTCTATCTAAATCCTCGCTGGAACAACTTCATCGATATTCTGGATTTCCCTAAAGGAGCGCCAATCAGCCGGACGATCCGGCATGTCCTCTTCGGCCCCCTCGAGGACCGGGCCGTGCCCTATCTGGGCCTGCTCGGAGGCGCAACGCTCCCCGGTCCCGGCAATACCTGGCCTGGCCACCTCATCGGGGGGCAGGTGGGTGTCCGGTTCCCGATCGCGCGGGGCGTTTCATTCGACATGGCCTTGCAATATACGCAATATGGAATCGACTTCCAGGGCACGGCTGGACAGACGCAACAATGGTTGATTACGACAGGGATTCGCTTCTGACCATGCCACACACTCGCCGCGAAAGCATGATGACTTCACCTCATGAGCGCGGAGGAACTGTGCCGCGCGCCAGACGCTTACTCGAATGGGCATCGCTGCTGCTCATTGCGTTGACGGTGCAGGGCTGCGGCCTGATCATCGATGCCGTCCAGTTGGTGCATCCCATCGCGACGAACGAACTCGATGCGATTTGTGCGCGAGGGCAAGTGCGCGTCGGCATGGCGGTTGAACCGTTCCAGCCCTTCGTCTTCCCGGCCATCTATACGGACGAGGGTCTTCGCGTGACAGGCCTCGATGTCGAGCTCGTGCGAGAAATCAGCGCAGCGCTTTCTCGGCGCTGCGGCGGAACCACACCAATCGTTCCGACCCTCCAGCTGATTCGGTTCCGAAACCTCTTTGTCGAACTGACCGAAGGCAATCTCGACTTATTCGTATCCTCCATCAGCGCCAATGTGCCGGCACAAGGACGAATTGGCCTCGCCTACTCAAGCCCCTACTTCAATGAGGGAGGCATCGGCGGCATCACCAGACAGCCAGACCTAGCCGAGCGAATCAGCGCATACGCCCGTCGACCATCGGCAACAACAGGCGATACGAATGCCATGGCCCGCGCCTTCTTCGGCTTGACCGTCGCCGTTCAAGAAGGCACCAGCGCGCAATTTTATGCGGAGGCCAATCTGATAGGCATCAGGCTGGTCCTCTGCGATTCGCTCCCGGCCGCCTTCGAATCCCAAAATCCGCCCATCGATATCATTCTGGGAAAACAGCCGGTCCTCGCCTATACGGTACGACGAGTCCGCAAAAATTGGCAGCTCCTCAGGCTGGACAGCGGCAAACCGCTCTTCCTCACCCACGAACATTACGCAATCGTCACGGACGAGGAGAGCTATCGATTACGCCAGTTCCTCAACGATCTCCTGTTCCGGCTTGATGAATCAGGCAGGCTCAAGGACATGCGGCAACGCTGGCTGGAAGACCTCTATGCCTATCCTCGCCGAGCCGCCACGGAAGGGCTTCCGTTTGCCGCGGAGAAAATGCCCCAGCATTACGATCAAGGCCGGTGTCGTCTGGCTGACAACCGCTCACGATGAACGAGAGGAGGGCTCGATGAAATGGATCCGATACGCCGCACTGATGGGAATCCTCACGGCCCTCGCCATCGGAACAGTGGCCCCGAGCCCAGGCTGGGCCGTTGATCGTGCTGAGGCGGAAGAGACTGCCCGGCTCTTAGCCAAGCTACTCAAGGCCGGCCGATTAGTCATCGAGCAGAACCAACTCCTAATCGACGATCAGCACAAGGGAGACAAGGGCTTTACGCCCGAGGTGTTCGAACAACAACTCATTCAAGAATTTCGCCAACAGACCGGCATTGACCTTTCAAAACTTAAAAGCACACCAGCCTCTATCACCGTGCCACCCCTGGCCAAAGAATTATTACCGGTCTTCGTGCTCGCCAGCAAGGACGTGGTCCGCGAGGCCCAGGTCGTGATCAATCAGCGGGGAATCGGATACAAGAACTTTATCCCGGCGACCTACGGCAGCCAGGCTTCCGCGCGGTTCTCCAAACAATCCCATGTCAGGCTGAAGCAAACGACGCTGGAACCTCGCAATCCGAAGAACGAACCGGACGACTATGAGACGGCGGTTCTCAAGTGGCTGTCCGGCCGTCCGCGCGCCGATGCCTATGTCAGCGAACTCACCGATCAGGGCCAGACATTACGTGTCGTGATGCCGATCTATTACGTCACCGCCTGCTTGACCTGCCACGGTGAGCCGAAAGGCGACCTCGATATTTCAGGCTATCCCAAGGAAGGACATCGCGAGGGAGACCTGGCAGGCGCCATCACGGTCACAGCCCCCTTAAGCCTTCGCTGAGCAAGGCACGCATCTACTGAGACGCCGTCCTCACTGACACCTGTTCGATTGCCCGGCGAACTTCGTTGATCAAATTCGCCCGTTCCCATGGCTTCCTCACCCAGGCCTGAGCTCCTCCACCGATTGCAAGCTCCGGCCAGCCTGAGTCCTCGCCAGACAGGATCATAACTGCGGTCTTTGGCCAAAGGCTCCGACACCTTGCCAGCAATTGCATCCCGTCACACCGGGGCATGCGATAGTCGGAAATCACCAAATCAAAGTGCCGTTGCTCTAACTCATGAACCGCATCAAGCCCATCACCAGCTTCAAACACGTTGTACCCTTCATAGGTGAGGAGCTCCGACAACAGTAACCGGATATTTGCATCATCATCGACAACCAGTATTCGTACGCCATAACCTTCTGGATACATGACGCCCTCCTTTAGCAGTAGAGAGATTCCCGCTTGTCACAAAGTACAGGCCAGCGATGTCCTTCTAGCTGAAATGATGACGCCACAGTTCATCAGACGAGGTCCGCTGTTCGTTCATGCCGCCCACCCATCGACTCGCGGGGTTTCTTCCTCGCACGAATCTCGCAATCCCACAGAAGAGGCGTGAGGGCTACGAGTCCATTCGCCTGAAGATGGTGCAGCGCCTGACACAGCGTCCGCCAGGCATGTTGAGGAAATGAGTACGAAAGCCGGGGGACAGTCATCCGGCGGCGCTGCGACACAAGGCGATACACCTCGGCCTCAATGGCTTGCGTCAGAATAGCAATCCTAGGACCGGCCATCCTTGTTCTCCATCAACGCAACACGATCCCACCTGGAAAACTCAAACTACAGCTCTGCAAAACTTATGCGAATCCTATGTCTCGCGCGGCATACAGCCTAACTGCACACCGCTCATAGACAAAAGAGGGAATTCCGCTGCAAGCCACAGGCGACAATATTTTTGGCGCCCCCTTGTTCTATTACTTCGCACAGTGCGGGTCGTGCGAATCCGCTCGATTCCCAATTCAATTCTCCGCCAGACAAACGATTTGGCTTCCTCCGCTGGCATTTTCAAACGGCATTGTCCTTGCTTAGAGCCTCTGTGCTCACAGCCAGCGCAAGTTACCGAGGGAGAGATTGATGACAGTTAGATACCGGGGTCGAATCACGGCGGGACAGGCTCTAGCAGGAACGGTGGCTCTGCTCATAACGCTCTTGTTCACGCACCCCAGTCTCGCAGGAGGGGACGACCATCGTGCGCTACGATTCCTCCGAGACAAAGGCATCATCACCCAACAGGAATATGACCAGGCAGTTGCCGAGGAACAACCAGAGAAGCCGAAAGAGCCTCGCGCGAACGGAGTCACGAAGGATGGGCTGCAATTC
>JAPLLI010000018.1 GCA_026387615.1 Nitrospirota bacterium | reverse complement strand
CATCGCGCGGCTTCTCAAACAATGTATAGACGCCTTCCAAAGTAGTAACCTCCTCTGATGCCGGCGCGACGGCCGGCACACAAATGGTTAGTCTTGCGACTTGACCAGTTCGACGTCGAGACCCAAGCTCTGCAACTCTTTCACCAAGACGTTAAACGACTCGGGTAATCCAGGCTCCAGGAATGGCTCACCCTTAACAATCGCTTCATACATCCGCGATCGGCCCGGCACGTCGTCCGACTTCACCGTCAAGAACTCTTGCAATGTCGACGCGGCACCATAGGCCTGTAGCGCCCACACTTCCATTTCGCCCAACCGCTGGCCTCCGAATTGGGCCTTCCCGCCGAGCGGCTGCTGCGTGACGAGCGAATACGGCCCGATCGACCGTGCGTGAATCTTGTCGTCGACCAAATGGTGCAACTTCAGCACATACATGTAGCCGACCGTGACGGGACTGCCGAACATTTCACCGGTCCGCCCGTCCATCAGCATGGTTTGCCCGCTCGTCGGCAAATTCGCCTTCTTGAGCAATTCTTTAATTTCCGACTCTGACGCCCCGTCAAACACCGGGCTCGCCACCTTGATGCCCAGCGCCTTCGCGGCCCAACCCAGGTGCGTTTCCAGAATCTGACCGACGTTCATACGTGACGGCACACCGAGCGGATTGAGCACGATTTCCACCGGCGTTCCATCCGGCAAACAGGGCATGTCTTCCTCGGGCAAGACCCGTGAGACCACGCCTTTATTGCCATGCCGTCCGGCCATCTTGTCGCCGACCTGAATCTTGCGCTTCATCGAGACGTAGACCTTGACGAGCTTGATCACGCCCGGAGGAAGCTCATCGCCCCGCTTCAGACGCCCGACTTTCTCGTCGTAGAGCGTCTGGAGGATTTCGATCTGCTCCTTCGCCCGCCGCTCGACATCTTCCAACTCTTTCTGTTCGTCAGGATCGCTCAGGATGATGTACCGGACGGCCTCATCCAGCAACCGCTTGAGAATCTCAGCGGTCAGCTTGCCCTTCTTCTTCAGAATGACATCGCCGCTCTCAGGATCCATCAAGTCACGCCCGACGACTTTCCCGAGCAGGAGCTTCCTGACTTTCTTCGTCTTTTCTTCATCGATGATCCGGAGCTCCTCGTGATGGTCACGCTGGAGCTTCATGACATCTTCGCTTTCGATGCTCTTAGAGCGCTCGTCCTTGTCCAGGCCCTTGCGCGAGAAGATCTTCACATCCACGACGATACCTTCGACACCAGGCGGCACCGTCAACGACGTATCCTTTACATCGCCGGCCTTTTCACCGAAGATCGCACGCAAGAGCTTCTCTTCCGGCGTGAGCTGAGTTTCGCCCTTCGGCGTCACCTTCCCGACCAGAATATTGCCCGGCTTCACCTCGGCCCCGATACGAATGATCCCGCTCTCATCCAGGTCGCGCAACGCTTCTTCTCCGACATTCGGAATGTCGCGCGTGATGTCTTCTTTCCCTAACTTGGTGTCCCGGGCCTCCACCTCGAACTCCTCAATGTGAATCGAGGTAAACGCGTCCTCCCGCACGAGCTTTTCGCTCAGCAGAATGGCGTCTTCGAAGTTGTATCCGCCCCAGGGCATGAAGGCGACGAGAATGTTTTTACCGAGGGCCAATTCGCCGTGATCGATGGCCGGTCCGTCAGCCAAGACCTGTCCCACTTTCACTGGCTGCCCAAGCCGCACCACCGGCGTCTGCGTAATGGTCGTATTCTGATTCGATCGCTGGAACTTGATCAGGTCATACACGTCCAGCCCAACATCGTTCCGCTTTTTGCTTTCCTTCGAATCGGCACGCACCACGATCCTCGTGGCATCGACACTTTCCACCACACCGGCTCGCTTGGCCTGCACGACATAACCAGAGTCACGCGCCACCACCGCTTCCATGCCCGTCCCGACTAACGGGGACTCGGATACGAGCAACGGCACCGCTTGCCGCTGCATGTTCGAACCCATCAAGGCACGGTTGGCGTCGTCATGCTCCAAGAACGGCACCAAGGCCGTGGCCACGCTGACCACCTGCTTCGGCGACACATCCATATATTCGATTTTGTCGGACGTCGCCGTCACGAAATCTCCGGCGGATCGCGCCGAAATAGTTTCGGACAACAAACGACCGCTCTTGTCGATCGGCGAGTTCGCCTGAGCAATGATGTACTTGTCCCCTTCGATCGCGGAAAGGAATTCGATCTCGTCGGTGACGCGCCCCTTCACCACCTTGCGGTACGGCGCTTCAATAAATCCGAACTTATTGATGCGCGCATAGGTCGCCAGTGACGTAATCAACCCGATGTTTGGGCCTTCCGGCGTTTCAATCGGACAGATACGGCTATAGTGCGAAGGATGGACGTCGCGAACCTCGAACCCGGCCCGTTCCCTGGTCAACCCGCCAGGACCGAGGGCGGACAGCCGCCGTTTATGCGTAATCTCCGCGAGCGGATTCGTCTGGTCCATGAACTGAGACAACTGACTGCTGCTGAAAAACTCTTTGACTGCGGCGACAACAGGCTTCGCATTGATCAAATCATGCGGCAGCACCGTTTCCATATCC
>JAPLLI010000241.1 GCA_026387615.1 Nitrospirota bacterium | reverse complement strand
GAATCGCTCGGACCCATGAACTTTCTCGGCAGCCAGGCCCTGTATTTCCTGACTCCGATCGTCGAATGGGCGTTCAACGTGAAGGAAGTCGAGCAGGTGGCCCGGTTGCTCGAACGGCGCGATACAATCTCCCGTCTCCTGACCCTCATTGAAACGAAGTCTGCTTCCCAGGCTCCTCAAGGAGCTGCCGCGAAATGATCGACTGCCGTGAAACGTCAAACGTGAAAGGTGTCTCGAAAAGACCGTCGCTCGTGAAGCGTGAAGCGTATTTCGCAAGCGATGAAGCTCTCCGCCTGCGAACGACGAGATACGAGATACGAACGACGTATGGCTCGCTACGCATAGCAGCTCAAGAACCTGCAGTATGACTATCCACGCATCAGGCAAGATTGCCCAGCCCCTCAACGTCATCGTGGCGACTGATTGCGGCAGCACTACGACTAAAGCCATCCTGATTGAGAAAGTCGGCAACGAATACCGGCAGACCTATCGAGGGGAAGCGCCCACGACGGTGGAAGCGCCCTTCGAAGATGTGACGCGCGGGGTGCTGAACGCGATTGCGGAAATCGAAGAACTCTCCGGCCGGAAAATCCTGGACGGAGACAAGATTATCACCCCCTGCCGCGATGCAAAGACCGGCGTCGATATCTACATCTCTACCAGCAGCGCGGGCGGCGGGTTGCAGATGATGGTGACGGGTGTCGTGCAGAATATGACGGGGGAAAGTGCGCAACGGGCCGCGCTAGGCGCCGGCGCGATCGTCATCGATGTGCTCGCCTCCAACGATGGCCGTTTGCCCCATGAAAAGATCGAGCGCATTCGCACGATGAGACCGGACATGATCTTGATGTCCGGCGGAACCGATGGCGGCGCGGTCACCCATGTAGTTGAGATGGCCGAATATATTTCTGCCGCGGAGCCCCGCCCTCGTTTCGGAGCCACCTACAAGCTTCCGTTGATTTACGCGGGCAACAAAGATGCGCAGCCGCAAGTGAAGAAGATCCTCGGCGAGAAAGCGGCTCTGGTACTGACCGACAACATCCGTCCGGTGTTGGAGCGGGAGAACCTCACCCCAGCGCGAGACAAGATTCACGATCTCTTTCTCGAACATGTCATGCAGCAGGCGCCTGGCTATAAGAAGCTGATCGAGATGGCCGGGGCGCCGATCATGCCGACGCCGGCGGCGGTTGGGGTGATCATGGAAACGATCGCCAAGCGGGAACATCTGAACTTGATCGGGGTGGATATCGGCGGAGCCACCACGGACGTCTTTTCGGTCTTCGACGGCCTGTTCAACCGGACCGTCAGCGCGAACCTCGGGATGTCCTACAGTATTTCCAACGTGTTGGCGGAAGCGGGCCTCGCCAACATCATGCGGTGGGTGCCCTTCACCCTCGACGAACAGACGCTCCGTAACCGGATCAAGAATAAGATGGTCCGGCCGACGACGATTCCTCAGACGTTGGACGAATTGCAGATCGAGCATGCAATTGCCCGCGAGGCGCTCCGGCTTGCGTTGATCCATCACAAGTCCCTTGCGACGGCGCTGAAAGGCATACAGCAGGAACGCACGATCTCTGATGTGTTCGAGCAGCAGCAGTCTGGCAAGACCCTGATCAACATGCTCAAGCTGGATTTGATCGTGGGGAGCGGCGGCATTCTGTCCCATGCGCCGCGCCGCGTGCAGTCGATGCTGATGATGGTGGATGCCTATGAGCCGCTCGGAGTGACGAGGCTTTCGGTGGACAGCATCTTCATGATGCCGCATCTGGGTGTACTCTCGACGATCAATGAGCAGGCGGCCACCGATGTCTTCGTTCGCGATTGCATGGTCTATTTGGGAACCTGCGTTGCGCCGATCGGTCAGGGAAAGGAAGGGGAGCGGTGCGCGGACTATGCCATTACCTTCCCGGATGGGCGAGTGGACAAGGGGCAACTGTCGTTCGGTGACTTGCGGCTGGTGCCTTTGGCCAGCGATCAGAAAGCTTCGATCACGATCCAGCCGGCGAAACAGGTCAACCTCGGGGCCGGGGCGGGAGTCTCGGTCACGCGCGAGGTGCAGGGAGGGGTGGTGGGACTCTTGCTCGATGGACGAGGCAGGCCCTTGCAGCTGCCGACTGAGCACGATGCCAGAGTGGCCATGCTGACGAAATGGTTCAGCGCAGTTGGGTTGTACCCAGGAAGTGATGTGTGATGAGTGAAGGGTGATGGGTAAGAGGGGCTGTATGAAAATGTACGGTCCTTACCCATCACGCATCACTGATCACGTATCACGGCATTAAAATTATGGCCCATTCCTATACTCCAGGCTTAACCGTCACAGAACAGACCACGGTCCGTCGCCGGCGGATGCTGTCTCTGCCAGGCACCGTGCTGGTCGCGGTTGGGGAAACTGTGCGTGCGAATCAGGCTGTGGCTCGCGCGGAATTGCCCGGGAAGGTCTATCCCCTGAACCTGGCCAACCAGTTGGGCGTGGCGCCGGATGAGATCAACGAGTATTTGATCAAGAAGGCCGGCGATCCGGTACAGAAGGATGAGATCCTGGCGGAGAATAAACCGCTCATCAAATGGTTCAAGACGGAAGTCCTCTCGCCTGTCACCGGCGTCGTGGAATCCGTGTCCACCATCACGGGGCAGGTTCTATTGCGGGAGCCGCCTCGTGTGCTGGAGCTGTTGGGCTATGTAGACGGACTCATCGTCGAGGTGATCCCTCATCAAGGGGTCGTGGTCGAAACTGATTGCAGCCTGGTGCAGGGGATCTTCGGCATCGGCGGGGAAACCTGGGGTGAGATCGTGATCGCGGTGACTGCGCCGGACGAAGTCCTCTCGCCTCGTCACTTCACTGATGCCATGAAGGGCAAGGTGGTCGTGGGAGGCTCCTTCATCTCGTCGGACGGGTTGGCTCGCGCGAAAGAGGTGGGGGTGGCGGGGTTGGTTATTGGCGGCATTCATGATAAGGATTTGCGCGCACTCTTGGGCTACGACCTTGGCGTGGCCATCACTGGCACGGAACGAGTCGGCTTTACCCTCATCCTCACCGAAGGGTTCGGCACCATCCCCATGGCCGACAAAACATTCACGCTCCTCTCAGCTCATGCGGGCCAACTGGCCTCCATTTCAGGCGCGACGCAAATTCGCGCCGGCGTCATTCGTCCGGAGATCATCATTCCCAAGCGCATCACAGCTGCTCATGGCTCTGCCACCATGCCCCAGCGGGAAGGCATCAGAATCGGCGACCAGGTGCGGATCATTCGAGATCCTCTGTTCGGCAAGATCGGCGAAGTCGCGAGTCTGCCATCCGACCTCCAGAAGATTCCGACCGAAAGTGAAGTGCGGGTGATGGAAGTCCGCTTTGCCGACGGCAGCAGGGTGATGATTCCCAGGACCAATATCGAACTGATCGAAGGGGCTTAGCGGAATGCTGAAAACGTCTGCCAGCTTCGTTCTCGACTCGCCGAAATCCTCAACGTACCCTGGAGGGTACGCCTCCGGTTTCGACTCGCCTGCGGCCTTGCTGGACAGCCGTTTTGAGCATCCCGTCTCATGGTTGGTATCGGTGCTCCTGTTCGTCGTTATTCCCTGGTCGCCGGTGTTTGCGCAGTACGAGGACCAGACGAAGAAGACCCTCTCTCCTCCCCAAGATGTTCGAGCCTTCGAGACGCCCAGCGACGGTCGCGGCAGGGTAATCGTGATTTGTGCGCCGGCTGCTTACGATAGCTCTGCGACCAAATATCAGATCCTCCTCAGTGAGGGACCAGCGGCTGATCCTGCTGCGATGAAGGTCGTGGCGGAGTTTCCCGCGAACCAGCACTATGTCCGCGAATCCAAGTGGCCCTGGTGGACGAGACCTGCGACGGGAGACCAGCATCAGTTCACGCTAAGGAACGGGCGGGGCGTCGAGCTCAAGGACGGGACGACCTATAGTATCGCTGTGGCTGCGGTCTTGAGTGACGATCGCGGCATCGCCCAGCCTGTGCAGGTGACGCCGCAACCGAACTGGATGAATTGGAATCAGATCAATAATCTTGTGCTGGCACTCATCTTCGGCGGCATCGTGTTCTATGCGATCAGCAGGGCCAGGACGAGGGAGATTTTCCTTCGCCGTATTCCCGGACTGGATGCCGTGGATGAGGCCATCGGCCGCGCGACCGAGCTGGGTAAGCCGATCCTGTACCTCACCGGCGCGCATGACATGAGCGATCCCTCGACGATCGCGGCAGCGGTCATTCTCGGGAGGGTGGCCAAACGTACGGCAGCCTATGAGACGGAGCTGCTCGTGCCGCATCGCGACCCGATGACCATGGCCGTCTGTCAGGAGATTACGAAACAGGCCTATCTGGAAGCGGGCAAGCCGGATCTCTACAAGGATGATTCAAATTTCTTCATTACGTCGGATCAATTCAGCTATACCGCGGCAGTGGATGGGATCATGCTGCGTAAAAAGCCTGCGGCGAATTTCTTTATGGGGGCCTACTTCGCCGAAGCCCTCTTGTTGACGGAAACCGGCGCGAGCACCGGCGCGATCCAACTCGCCGGGACGGACTCCGATCACCAGCTCCCATTCTTCGTCACCACCTGCGACTACACCTTGATCGGAGAGGAGCTCTACGCTGCCAGCGCCTATCTCTCCCGGGAACCGGTGCAGGTCGGGACATTGCTCGGACAGGATATCGGCAAGGGGCTCATCCTCTGCATCCTCGTAGCTGGGACGGTCTTGGCCACGGCGGGGGTGCTGTTCGACATGCAGTGGCCGCAATTATTCCTGGATGTGTTCAAGGACGTGAAATGATTTTTCTCCGCCGACAGGTTCCGCTTCTGATCACGCTCATCACGGGGTTGGTGTTTGCGGCGCAGTATTATGTGCCGCATCCGGCCTCGGAGCAGATGCTGACTTCCGTCAGCAAGTGGCTCCAGATCATCGGAGGGTTTGCGCTGGTACTGGGCGTCAGCAGCCTGTTCCACGTCCATGCGATCAAGATCCGGCGCAAGGAAGCAGGTTGGGGCTACAGTTTCGTGCTCTATGTCAGTATGTTGGGTACCATTGCGGTCGGCCTCTGGTCGAACGGCAAGGAAGCTGTCGATGGTGCCATGACCTCCTTCGGCTGGATCTATAACTTCATGATGGTGCCCTTGCAGGGGACCATGTTCGCTATCCTCGCTTTCTTCATCGCCTCGGCTGCTTATCGGTCGTTCCGCGCGCGGAGCCGCGAGGCGGCGGTCCTGCTCATCGCGGCGGTGATCGTGATGATGGG